>NZ_JBHUMP010000007.1:0-190741 GCF_042685005.1 Sulfitobacter aestuarii
AGCCGCATCGACGATCTGCTGCCGTGGAACTTCAGGACGTCAAGCTGAACCGACAGTGCTATCCCGCGACCGCTTACGAACCACCTTCAATAGCTGAAACAATTGTCGCCGAGGCTACGCCCAACCAATCGGCATTGCCAGCCCTGCCGACACCTCCGCTGATGCGACGCCCCAACGCGAAAACGCCCCGGAGGTCCGGGGCGTTCTCTTCGCGCTTAGAGGCGCTTAATGGGTGGTCGGGCTGTCGCCGGAGCCGGATTTCTCCGCCATCCGGGCCGCTGCGGCGGCTTCCTCGGCTGCCTCGTCCCAATCGATCGGCTCGGGCTGGCGCACCAGCGCGTGTTTCAGCACTTCCGAGACATGTTTCACCGGGATAATCTTCAACCCTTCCTTCACATTGTCCGGGATCTCCGGCAGATCCTTCTCATTCTCCTCCGGGATCAGCACCGTGGTGATGCCGCCCCTCAGAGCCGCGAGAAGTTTCTCCTTCAATCCGCCGATCGGCATGGCGTTCCCGCGCAGCGAAACCTCGCCGGTCATCGCGATGTCGCGCCGCACCGGGATCTGGGTCAGCACCGACACGATCGAGGTCACCATCGCCAGACCGGCCGAAGGCCCGTCCTTGGGGGTGGCGCCGTCCGGCACGTGGACGTGGATGTCCAGCGTGTCGAATTTCGGCGGTTTCACTCCGAGCTGCGGCGAGATCGAGCGCACGTAGGAGCTTGCCGCATCGATGCTTTCCTTCATCACGTCGCCGAGCTTGCCGGTGGTCTTCATCCGGCCCTTGCCAGGCAGGCGCAAAGCCTCGATCGGCAGGAGCTCGCCGCCCACGGAAGTATAGGCCAGCCCGGTCACGACACCGATCTGATCCTCAAGTTCGGCCAGCCCGTAGCGGTGCTTTTTGACCCCGAGAAATTCCTCGAGATTGTCGCCCGTGACGGTAATGCTCTCGGCTTCCTTCTTGACGATCTTGGTCAGCGACTTGCGCGCCACCTTGGCAATTTCGCGCTCAAGGTTCCGCACGCCTGCCTCGCGGGTGTAGTAGCGGATCATGCCGGTCAGCGCCGAATCCTCGATGGAGAATTCCTTGGCCTTGAGCCCGTGGTTCTTGATCTGCTTGGCCACCAGATGCTGCTTGGCGATCTCGCGCTTCTCGTCCTCGGTGTAGCCCGCCAGCGGAATGATCTCCATCCGGTCGAGCAGCGGCCCCGGCATGTTGTAGCTGTTCGACGTGGTCAGGAACATCACGTTGCTGAGGTCGTATTCGACCTCCATATAGTGATCCACGAATGTGGAGTTCTGTTCCGGATCAAGCACTTCGAGCATGGCAGAGGCCGGATCACCGCGGAAGTCCTGACCCATCTTGTCGATCTCGTCGAGCAGGATCAGCGGGTTGGTGGTCTTGGCTTTCTTCAGCGCCTGGATGATCTTGCCCGGCATCGAGCCGATGTAGGTCCGGCGGTGACCGCGGATCTCGCTCTCATCGCGCACGCCGCCGAGCGAGATGCGGATGAACTCGCGCCCCGTGGCCTTGGCGACCGATTTGCCCAGCGAGGTCTTGCCGACGCCCGGAGGGCCGACGAGACACATGATCGGGCCTTTCATCTTGCTCGAACGCTGCTGCACCGCGAGATATTCGACGATCCGCTCCTTGACCTTTTCGAGCCCGTAATGGTCGTCATCGAGGATCTTCTGTGCCTTGCCGAGGTCCTTCTTGACGCGCGACTTGACGCCCCACGGGATGCTCAGCATCCAGTCGAGATAGTTGCGCACCACCGTGGCTTCGGCGCTCATCGGGCTCATGTTCTTGAGCTTCTTGAGCTCGGCCTCGGCCTTTTCCCGGGCTTCCTTGCTCAGCTTGGTCTCGGCGATCTTGGCTTCGAGCTCGGCTACCTCGTTCTTGCCGTCCTCGCCATCGCCCAGCTCCTGCTGGATCGCCTTCATCTGTTCGTTCAGATAATACTCGCGCTGGGTCCGCTCCATCTGCGACTTGACGCGGGTCTTGATCTTCTTCTCGACCTGCAGCACGGACATCTCGCCCTGCATCAGGCCATAGACCTTCTCCAGCCGCTCGGAGACGCTGAGGGTCTCCAGCAGGTCCTGTTTCTGCTCGACGTCGATGCCGAGATGACCGGCCACGAGATCGGCCAGACGCGCCGGTTCGGCGGATTCGCCGACGGCGGTCAACGCCTCTTCGGGAACGTTCTTCTTGACCTTGGCATAGCGCTCGAATTCATCGGCGACCGAGCGCAGCAGCGCCTTGGTGGTAGCCGCGTCACCGGGCATCTCGGTCAGATATTCGGCGCGCGCCTCGAAGAAGCTTTCGTTGTCGAGATATTCGGTGATCCGCACCCGCGCCTGCCCCTCGACCAGCACCTTGACGGTGCCGTCGGGCAGTTTCAGCAGCTGCAGGACATTGGCCAGCACCCCGGCCTTGTAGATGCCGCTCGCTTCGGGATCATCCTCACCGGGATCGATCTGGCTCGACAGCAGGATCTGCTTGTCATCGGCCATGACTTCCTCAAGGGCGCGAACGGATTTCTCCCGGCCCACGAAAAGCGGCACGATCATATGCGGGAACACCACGATGTCGCGCAGCGGCAAGACCGGGTATGATGCGTTCAGAGGCTCTAACATGCTCTTTTCCTTGTATTAGCAAGACAGACCGGGCCCCTTCATAGGCAACCGCCGCTGTCTCCTGTTCTGGGTTAGGTATCTGTGCACCCTGCCCGCCTGTTTCAATCCCTTGTCATCCTCCCGGTGTCACTATGACGTGACACAGGGCCTCCGCGCGGGGCTTCGCCAACATGACCCCCAACGCGGCGGGAGGCAAGATTTGATCGGTGCTTTTTGCAAAGCCGCCCCGCAGAGCGGATCTGCGGGGCGGATAGGTTTCGTCGGCTTCTGCGCGGCAGGATCAGGCGGCGGATTTTTCCTGCAGGGTAGGATAATCGGTATATCCCTCACGCCCCCCGCCATAATATGTTTCCTGATCGCCCTCATTCAGCGGCGCATTCCGTTCAAGCCGCTCAGCGAGGTCAGGGTTGGCGATGTAGGGCCGCCCGAAGGCCACCAGGTCGACGTCACCCCCGGCAACTGCCTTGATCGCGAGATCGCGGTCATAATCGTTGTTGCCCATGTAGGGCCCGTCAAACAGCTTGCGCAGCGCTGCGATGCTTTCACCCTCATCCAGCGCGCGCGAGCCGCCGGTGGCGCCTTCGACCATGTGCAGATAGGCCAGATTGTAGCGGTTCAGCGCCTTCACGACATATTCGAAGGTTTCCTGCGGATCGGCGTCCTCGATACCGTTGGCCGGTGAGAACGGCGACAGGCGCAGGCCGACCCGGTCTCCGCCCCAGACCTCGGTCACGGCGTCGAGCACCTCCATCAGCAACCGCGCCCGGTTTTCGACGGAGCCGCCATAGGCGTCATCGCGGTGGTTGGAGCCGGTCTTGAGAAACTGGTCGAGCAGGTAGCCATTGGCGCCGTGCACCTCGACGCCGTCGAACCCGGCTTTCTTCGCTAACTTCGCCGCGTGGGCATAATCGGCCACCACGCGGGGCAATTCATCCAGCGACAGGGCGCGCGGTGTCGAGGTTTCCTCAAACCCGTTGGCGGTGAAGGTCTTGACCCCGGCGGCGATCGCCGAGGGGGCGACCGGCTTGGCGCCGCCGGGCTGCAGCGACACATGGCTGATCCGGCCCACATGCCAGAGCTGCACGACGATCTTGCCGCCTTCCTCATGCACCGCGTCGGTAACTTTCTTCCAGGCCGCGACCTGACCTTCGGTATGAATCCCGGGCGTCTGGATATAGCCCTTGCCCTCGGCGCTGATCTGCGTCGCCTCGGTGATGATCAACCCGGCCCCGGCGCGCTGGCGGTAGTAATCGACATGCATGTCGAGCACTTCGCCGCTGTCATCGTCGGCGCGGTTGCGGGTCAGCGGGGCCATGACGATCCGGTTGTTCAGATCGATGGCACCGGCGGTGAAGGGCGTGAATAATTTCTCGGTCATGAAAGGTCCTTTCGCGTTGCGTTGCGAGAAGACCTAGTCAGCAGCAGTCGCGCAACAAGGGCGGACACGGTCACGTGAGGGGTGCTGACGCGGGGTCATACCCTGTTCAGAGCGGTTCGATATCGCCCTCGGCCCGCCCGGCATGGAAATCCGCCTGCCAGGCGTCGAACGTGCCTGCGGCGATCGCGTCACGCATACACGCCATGATGTCCTGAAAATACTGCAGATTGTGCCAGGTCAGCAGCATCGAGGAAATGATCTCCTGACTGCGGAACACGTGATGCAGATAGGCGCGCGAATAGCCGCGACAGGCCGGGCAGCTGCAGTTTTCATCCAAGGGGCGCGGATCGTCCTGATGGCGGGCGTTCTTGATGTTGAGCACGCCGTGGCGGGTAAAGACCTGCCCGGTGCGCCCCGAGCGTGAGGGCAGCACGCAATCCATCATGTCGATGCCGCGCGCCACGGCGCCGACGATGTCATCGGGCTTGCCGACCCCCATCAGGTAGCGCGGCTTGTCCTGCGGCAGCATGTCGGGCGCGAAATCGAGACAGGAGAACATCGCGCCCTGCCCTTCACCCACCGCCAGACCGCCGACCGCATAGCCGTCAAAACCGATCTCCTTGAGCGCCTCGGCGCTTTCCTCGCGGAAATCCTGTTCGAGCCCGCCCT
Source organism: Sulfitobacter aestuarii (assembly GCF_042685005.1). Classification (NCBI taxonomy): domain Bacteria; kingdom Pseudomonadati; phylum Pseudomonadota; class Alphaproteobacteria; order Rhodobacterales; family Roseobacteraceae; genus Sulfitobacter; species Sulfitobacter aestuarii. Next base: position 4,685 of record NZ_JBHUMP010000007.1, read on the forward strand.
GCTGGATGCCGAACAACATGTGACCGGGGCGATCCCCGAAAGCCTCGCGGCTGCGCGCGGCCCATCGCATCGACATGCGCATGCTCTCGGCAATGCGCTCGCGGTCGGCGGGTAGTGCCGGACATTCGTCGAAACACATGACGATGTCGGAGCCGAGCAGCGCCTGGATTTCCATCGAACGTTCCGGGGTGATTTCGTGTTTCGAGCCGTCGATATGGCTCTTGAAGGTCACGCCGCGCTCGGTGAGCTTGCGCAGCCCGGCGAGGCTCATCACCTGGAAACCGCCGCTGTCGGTCAGGATCGGCTTGTCCCAGTTCATGAACCTGTGCAGCCCGCCAAGCGAGGCGACCCGCTCCGCCGTCGGGCGCAGCATCAGGTGATAGGTATTGCCAAGCAGGATATCGGCGCCCGTGGAGGCGACGCTTTCGGGCATCATCGCCTTGACCGTCGCGGCCGTGCCGACTGGCATGAAAGCCGGGGTGCGGATCTCGCCCCGGGTAGTCCTGATCACCCCGGTGCGGGCCTTGCCGTCCTGTGCCCTGAGCTCAAATCCCGTCTGTGTCATCGCGCCATCCTCTGCTTTGACCCGGCGATAAACCAGCCGCGGGAAACATGCAACGAAAGCCCCGGCTGCCCTCGCCGGTCGCATCGCGGGCGGGCCAGTGCGGCGCTGAGAAGACGCGGCGTCGCACCGCGATATCCTTCGGGTTTTCACGGCAGGCTATTGATCTGGGCGGTTGCGGTCTAAGTTGCGGATCTATGTGGATTGTCTGCTCCTTCCTGCGCCCGCTCACCCTGCGGCTGCTCACGATGCTTTGCCTCTCGCTCGTCGCCCTCGCCGCGGCGGCGGCGCAGGAGGATTGGTTTGAGACCGACAGCCTGAACCTCGGTCTCGGCCCGCCCCCCGCCTCGCTCGATCGCGACACGCCGATGGCAGTGATGGAGAACTTTCTCTTCCTCACCAGAAAGGGACATTACAGCGAGGCCGCGCATCTTCTTGATCTCAGCGATCTTCCGCAGGGCCAGCAGGCCGAAATCGGCGCCGAGCGCGCCTTCCAGCTCTCGGTCGTGCTCGAACGCAAGGTGGTGATCCCCTGGTCCACACTGGCCGACCGCCCCGATGGCTGGCTCTCCGGCTCGCCCGACAACAACGACACCGGCCGCGTGCGCCGCTCGATCCTGGTCGACCGGCTGGAGCTTGACGATCACAACGTGCCGATGCGGATCAACCGGATCAAGGCCGGCGAGGATGCCGATCCGGTCTGGGTCTTCTCGCGGCAGACGGTGGACAACATCCCGGGCTGGCATGATCTCTACGGCCCGACAAAGCTGGAAGCCTCGCTGCCCTCCTGGGCGCGGCAGCAGAGCATCTGGGGCATGTATACCTGGGAAGTGCTCTTCGTGCCGTTGCTGCTGGCGCTGGCCATGATCGTGGCGGTGTCCGCCTTCCGGCTGCTGCGTCGGCTCGGCGATCACGCCAAACACCGCTCGGTGCGTTTCGTCGCCCGGTCCCTGCCCTGGCCGGTCGCGATCACCCTCTTCGGGCTGATCGTCGGCACCGGGACAAAACGGGTGCTGGTGGTTTCCGGGGTTATCGATGCGGTGCTCGGGCCGATCCTGCTGATCGCCTATGTGGTCGCCGCCTCGATGGCGCTGGTGCTGATCATCGACGAGATCTTCGACCGGATCAGCGTCAACACGCCCTATGAGCTGGCCGATCCGAAGAACGCCCATATGCGCGCCATGGCGACAACGATCTCGGCAGCGCGCAAGGCGGTGATCGTCATCGCGGTACTCGCCGGGACCGGCGTGGTGCTGACTTCGATCAACACGTTCAACACGCTCGGTTTCTCGCTCCTCGCCTCGGCCGGTGCGCTGACCATCGTTCTCGGTTTCGCAGCCCGCGAAGTGCTTGGCAATATCCTCGCCTCGGTGCAGATCGCGCTCAACCGGTCCGCGCGGATCGGCGACCAGCTGATCTTCGAGGGGCATTTCTGCACCGTCGAGCGGATCCATTTCACCTATGTGCAGCTGATGATCTGGAACGGCACGCGCTATATCGTCCCGGTCAGCTATTTCATCAGCGACGCTTTCGAGAACTGGTCGATTGAAGATAACGAGATGGTCCGCCCGATCGAGCTGACCCTGGCGCAGGGCGCCGACGTCGCGGCACTGCGCAAGGTGTTCTTCGAGCTGCTTGCCGAGGAGGATCCCGACGAGGTCGCACCGCTCGATCGCGCCCATGTCCATGTGACCGAACACAGCGTCTTCGGGATCAAGGTCCGGTTCGAAGTGCCGACCGCCAACCCGGCGACCTTCTGGGACATCGAATGCCGGATCCGCGAGCGGCTGCTTGCCGAGGCCCACCGGATCGAGGATGAGACCGGTCGCCCGATGCTGCCGCCACCACCGCAGGATCGCCCGGAGGCTTGATGCCACAGACACCGCCCTATAGGCAGATGATCCACGCCAGTTTGAGGAACATACGAATGGAAAAGCTGACTTTCGGCTGGGAGGAATGGGTTGCCCTGCCCGATCTCGGGCTGCCCGCGCTCAAGGCCAAGGTCGATACCGGCGCGCGCACTTCGGCGCTGCATGCCCATGATATCGAGATCTTCGGCCCCAGTGCCAAGCCCAAGGTCCGCTTCAACGTGCATCCGATTGCCGGGCGCGAGGATATCTCGATCACCTGTTCCGCGCCGATCATCGACCGCCGCGAGGTGACTTCTTCGAACGGCGAATCCGAAACCCGTTTCGTGATCGCCACCAATCTCGAGGTGGCCGGGCAGAGCTGGCCGATCGAGATCACGCTGACCAACCGGGCGGGAATGAACAGCCGGATGCTGCTCGGACGTCAGGCGCTGCACGGGCATATCTCGATCACCGCCACCGAAAAGCGGTTGCAGCCTGACCTGAGCTATGACGTCTATCACACCGCCGCGGTGCGCCGCGAGGCGCCCAAGCGGGCCCTGCGCATCGCCGTGCTGAGCCGGGAGGACAATTATTCGACCCGCCGTCTCGTCGAGGTCGGCGAGGCACGCGGCCATTCGGTCGAGGTGATCGACACCACCCGCTGTTACATGGCGATCAACGCCCTGGCGCCGGAAGTGCATTACGATGGCAAGCCGCTGCCGCGCTATGACGCCGTGATCCCGCGTATCGGCGCATCGATCACCCCCTATGGCTGCGCCGTGATCCGTCAGTTCGAGACCATCGGCACCTATTGTGTCAACGGCTCGGCCGGGATCACCGCCAGCCGCGACAAGCTGCATGCCCATCAGGTGCTGGCCGCCAAGCGCATCGGCATGCCCGCCACCGCCTTCGCCGCGTCGCCCAAGGACACGTCCAACCTCATGGCGCTGGTCGGCACCGCGCCGCTGATCGTCAAGCTGCTGGAATCGACGCAGGGCAAGGGCGTGGTGCTGGCCGAGACCAAGAAGGCCGCCGAATCCGTGATCGATGCCTTCCGTGGGCTCAAGGCCAACTTCCTCGTACAGGATTTCGTCAAGGAAGCGGCGGGGGAGGATATCCGCTGTCTGGTGGTGGCGGGCAAGGTCGTCGCGGCGATGAAGCGTACCGGGGCGGAGGGCGATTTCCGCTCGAACCTGCACCGGGGCGGCTCCGCGAAGGTGGTACGGATCACCAAGACCGAACGGGACACCGCGGTACGGGCCGCGCGGGCCTTCGGTCTGGGCAAGGCCGGGGTGGACCTGCTGCGCTCCTCTGACGGGCCGAAAGTGCTGGAGGTCAATTCCTCCCCCGGTTTCGAGGGGATCGAGAACGCCACCGGCAAGGACATCGTCGGCAAGCTCTATGACGAGATCGAGGCCAAGGTGAAACCCCAGCCGGTGCGCAAGCGCAGAACAGGCAGCTGAGACGGCATGCGGGATCCTTCCCATGACATTTTCACGTCGCATCCGTGATGCGGCGTGAGTTGATATTTCAGTCTCCAAACTACATTTTATAGGTAGGGAGGCCGATATTCTCCTGGAACATTCGTCTCCCTTTGACGCAACGCCGCAAAGGAGAATGTGATGTTCAAACGTATCTTCACCACCGCTCTGGTCTTCGGCATGGTCGCGCTGGCACCGCCCGTTCATGCGGCAGCCTGTGCCAAACACGAAGATCTGACGCGGCAACTCACCCTCAAATATGACGAGACCCTGACCGCACGCGGCCTGCAGAACAGCGAAACGCTGATGGAGATCTGGAGTTCTCAGGAGAGCGGCAGCTACACCGTGCTGCTCACCCATGCCAACGGGATCGCCTGTATCGTCTCCACCGGCAGTCACTGGCTGGTGCAGACACCGGTTGCAAAGCTCGACGATACCCCGAGCTGAGCGATGCGAGGGCCGCTGAGGACTTGCGCCGCACCCAATGCAGGCTAAGCTCGTCGGCATCAGCAGCCGACAGGAGCCGCCCATGCCGCGCATCGTCCTTGCCGCCCTCGCCGTGATCACTGCCACGACCGCGCATGCCGATTGCGCCAGCGATGCGCAGATTGCCGATTTCGTCGCCGCGCTTGATGCCAATGAACCGGCGAAAGCGCTCGGCGACGGTGGCAGCATGGATGATGCGCTCTGTATCCAGGAAAAGCTCGCCACCGCGCTCGCGCCGAGCATGGGCAAGGTGATCGGGTACAAGGCCGGTCTGACCTCGCCTCCGGCACAGCAGCGTTTCGAGGTCGACGAACCGGTGCGCGGCCTGCTCTTCGAGAAGATGATGCTGCCGGACGGCGCCACCATTCCTGTCCGCTTCGGGGCGACACCCATGGTGGAAAGCGACCTGGTACTGGTGGTGGGCGACGCTGCGATCAACGCGGCGGAGTCTCCGGGCGAGGTCATGGCCCATGTGAGCGCGATCCATCCCTTCATCGAATTGCCCGACCTGATGTTGGCCAAGGGCGAACCGATCACCGCGATCACCCTCACCGCCATGGCCGTCGGTCCGAAACTCGGTGTGCTCGGCGACGCAATCCCGGTGGAGGACGCCGCGGCCATGGATGCAGCGCTGGCGAATATGGAGGTGACCCTGCGCGACGGGGCGGGAACGGTGGTCTCCACCGCCCCCGGCAGCGCCGTGCTCGGTCATCCGGCAAATTCGGTGCTCTGGCTGATCGGCAAGGGCGTCTCGCTTCAGCCCGGCGACCTGGTCAGCGTCGGCTCCTTCGGCCCGTTAGTGCCCGCGGCGCAGATGAACGGCGGTGCCTCGGCGAGCTATGTCGGACTGCCCGGTGATCCGCGCATCTCGGTGAACTTCAGCGAATGACCCGCGCCACAATGGGCATCGCACCGCCGCGATTGACCGGCCCCGCCCTCTGGACGCCGGTCGCCGCAATCCCTATATAATCGCTCAGGATCACATGCGAGGCCCCGATGACCGACCAGACCCAGCCGCTCGAAGGAACCCCCCTGATTGCGCCGTCCACCACGGACCATCCGCTCTACGAGTCGGTGGTCGAAGCCTGTCGCACGGTCTATGACCCTGAAATTCCGGTCAATATCTATGAGCTCGGGCTGATCTACACGATCGACATCAACGAGTCCAACGAGGTCGATATCAAGATGTCCCTGACCGCGCCGGGCTGCCCGGTGGCAGGAGAGATGCCCGGCTGGGTCGCCGATGCGGTAGAGCCGATCCCCGGCGTTAAGCAGGTCGATGTCGCGCTGGTCTGGGAGCCGCCCTGGGGCATGGACATGATGTCGGACGAAGCGCGGCTCGAACTCGGCTTCATGTAATCTGCGCGCCGCAGGTCTCGTCGCCCACCGTTACCCCGTCTCCCCGCCGCGCCCTTGCGCGGCGCTTTGCTTCCTGCGACATTGCCCGGTAAAAAGGCGCAGCGGCACATGACGGATTGGGCAGTCTTCACCGGCGACATCGTGAAATCCTCCGAACTCGGCTCGGAGCAATTGTCGCGGATCTTCAGCTCTCTCGAGGAGGCCGCCGACGAGGTCGCGCGCTGGCAGGACGCTCCCACCCTCTTTACCCGCTTTCGCGGCGATGGCTGGCAGATGGCCGTCGCCCCGGCGCTCACCTTCCGGGCGCTGCTGGCCATGCGTGCCGCGGTGCGCCGGGTCGGCAAGGGGCTCGACTCCCGGATCGGCATCGGGATTGGGCAGGGCCGGATTCCGGGCGATGATCTCTCCGGCGCGGAGGGCGTGGCCTTCCTGCATTCGGGCCATGCGCTCGACGAGATGAAACGGACCTTGCGCATGAGCGCTCCCGAAGCCGATTTGTCGCTGCGCCTGCTGCTGCCGCTGGCCGACCAGATCATCGACGGCTGGACCGCCCGCCAGGCCGAGATCGCCTATCTGCTGCTCCCTCCCGAGGCCCCGACCCAATCCGAGGTCGCCGACCGGCTCGGCCAGACCCGCCAGAGCGTGCAGCAACAGGCCGATCAATCCGGCATCATGGCCCTGCTGGAAAGCTGCACGCTGCTGGAAAACCCCGCTAAAGGCGAAACAGGGGGATATGAAAACTAGCAGGTGATTTAACCTGCTTACCAAAAAAACAGGCGATAAAGCCTGCTTCACCAAATAGCAGGTGATTTTACCTGTCACACCCTGAACCAGCCCGTCACCAGTTCCCGGATATCGTCATGGCGTTTCTCACCTCGGCCCCTTTCCTCGCCCTGCTCACCGCGCATCTGCTGGCCGATTTCGTGTTCCAGACCGACTGGATGGTCGCCCACAAACGCAATCCCGGCGTGCTGGCGCTGCACGGGCTGGCGGTCTTCCTGCTGAGCGTCGCGGCGCTGGGCGGACATGCGGAGATCGCGCTGCTGCTGGCGCTGGTGCATCTGGGGATCGACGCGATCAAGGTCTATTCCCTGCCCGACACCCTCCTGACCTATCTCGCGGATCAGGCCGCGCATCTGCTCACCCTGGCGGTCATCGCCGTGGCGCTTCCCGATCTCGTCGACACCGGGCTCTGGGCCGGTCATGCGACGGAGATCCTGCCCGCCGCCGTGCTGCTCAGCGGCGGCATTGCCGCGACGCTGGCGGGCGGCCCGGCGGTCGGGCTGCTGATGGCGCGCTACCGCGCCGACGCGCAGCCCGACGGCCTGCCCAACGCCGGGCGCACCATCGGCCTGCTCGAACGCGGGCTGATCTACCTCATGGTGCTGATCGGGGAACCCACCGGCATCGGCTTCCTGATCGCCGCCAAGTCGATCCTGCGTTTCGACACCGTCTCGCGCGACCGCAGCATCAGCGAATACGTGATCATCGGCACGCTCGCCTCCTTCGGCTGGGCATTGCTGATTGCCTTCGCCGCCAAGGCATTGGCGATTTCGCTGCCCCCGGCTTGAGATTGCCCGCCCGCCCCCTTATCTTGCGCTCAAAGGAGTATGTTTCATGTTCGGCATCCCCGGCAAACAAGCGGTCAACATCACCCCGAAGGCAGCGGGCCAGATCTCCAGGCTGATGGCGCAGGCAGGCCATGCGGGCCTGCGCATCGGCGTGCGAAAGGGCGGCTGCGCGGGTATGGAATACACAATGGAATATGTCGATGTGGCAGACCCCAATGACGAAGTCGTTGAACAGGACGGCGCCCGGGTGATGATCGCCCCGATGGCGCAGATGTTCCTGTTCGGCACCGAGATCGATTACGAGACCTCGCTGCTCGAATCCGGCTTCAAGTTCAACAACCCCAATGTCACCGAGGCCTGCGGCTGCGGTGAATCGATCAAATTCGCCGACAGCTGAGATTTAAATCCACCCGGCGCGCGTTGCCGCCTCTTCACCGCGATGTTACCAGAGCGGAACCGCGATGAAGAAGAGGCAGAACATGCGACGCAAACTGGCCGCTGGCAATTGGAAGATGAATGGCACCGGTGCCGCGCTGGAAGAACTCGACGAGCTTTCCCGCATGATCGGCACCACCGCGCTGCAGGTGGTGATCTGCCCGCCCGCCCCGCTGCTCTACCGCGCCTGCGAGGCGGCGCAGGACAGCATCATCGCCATCGGCGGCCAGGATTGCCACAGCGCGGCGGCGGGGGCCCATACCGGTGACATCTCCGCCGCGATGATCGCCGATACCGGCGCGCAATATGTAATCCTCGGCCATTCCGAACGCCGCGCCGACCATCACGAAAGCGACGCCGACATCCACGCCAAGGTCAAGGCCGCCTGGGCCGCCGAGCTGACCGCCATCCTGTGCATCGGCGAAACCGCCGAGCAGCAGCAATCCGGCACCACGCTGGAGATCCTCGCAACGCAGCTTGCAGGCTCCCTGCCCGACGCGGTCAGCGCCACCAACACCGTGATCGCCTATGAACCGGTCTGGGCCATCGGCACCGGCAAGGTGCCAAGCCTGGAGCAGATCGCCGAAACACATGATTTCATCCGCGATACCCTGATCACCCGCTTCGGCGAGACCACCGGCAATGCTGTTCCGCTGCTCTACGGCGGCTCGGTCAAACCCGACAACGCCGAGACCATCTTCAGGGCCGAAAACGTCGACGGCGCCCTGGTCGGCGGCGCCTCCCTCAAGGCCAGCGATTTCGCCCCGATCATCGCCGCGCTCGACAGAGCCTGAGCTTCACCCTTTCCCAAATACTCGAAATCCGACCCCGGACGGAGGGCGGCTCGTCGCGATGACGTACTGCCCCCGCCCCGATGTCTAGTTGGTAATGATCTCCGGCCCCATCATCAGCGTCGGCAGCCAGGTCGACAGGATCGGGATATAGGTCACCATGATCAGAAACATGAAGAGCACCGCCAGGAACGGCAGCGCCGCGCGCACCACGGACATCATCGGCATGTTGGCCACGCCCGAGGTGACGAACAGGTTGAGCCCCACCGGCGGTGTGATCATGCCGATTTCCATGTTGACCACCATGATGATGCCGAGGTGGATCGGGTCGATGCCGAGCTCGATGGCGATCGGGAACACCAGTGGTGCGACGATCACCAGCAGGCCCGAGGGCTCCATGAACTGACCGCCGATCAGCAGGATCACGTTGACGATCACCAGGAACACGATCGGCCCGAACCCGGCACTGAGCATCGCCGCCGAGATCTGCTGCGGGATCTGCTCGTCGGTCAGCACATGTTTGAGGATCAGCGCATTGGCGATGATGAACATCAGCGTCACGGTCAGCTTGCCCGCCTCGAACAGCGTGTCGCGGGTATCCCGGTGCCAGAACACCGAGAGCAGAGCCAGCGGCTTGTTCCACAGCGGCAGGTTCCGCCCCCCGCCCGCCACATGCAGCGGCCCCATGTCGCGATAGACGAAACAGGCGATCAGGAAGGCATAGACCGCGGCCACGGCCGCGGCCTCGGTCGGGGTGAAGATCCCGCCATATATACCACCGAGGATGATCACGATCAGGAACAGCCCCCAGCCCGCCTCGCGCCCGCTCTGCCATACTTCGCCCCAGCCGCGCCATTCGCCCTTGGGCAGGTCCTTGACCTTGGCCATGACATAGATCGTCACCATCAGCATGGTCCCGGCCAGCAGCCCCGGCACGACCCCGGCCAGAAACATCCGCCCGACCGAAACATCGGTGGCGCTGGCATAGACCACCATCACGATGCTCGGCGGGATCAGGATGCCCAGCGTGCCGGCATTGGCGATCACCCCGGCGGCGAAATCGCGGCTGTAGCCGACCTGCCGCATCCCGGCGATCACGATGGAACCGATGGCCACCACCGTCGCGGGGGACGAACCGCTGAGCGCGGCGAAGAGCATGCAGGCAAAGACCCCGGCAATCGCCAGTCCGCCGGGCAGATGCCCGACCAGCGCGATGGAAAACCGGATGATCCGCCGCGCCACCCCGCCTGTCGACATAAAGGAGGACGCCAGAATGAAGAACGGGATCGCCAGCAGCGTGTAATGCCCGGCCATCGCCTGGAACAGCGTCTGCGCGATCGAGGCCAGCGAGGTATCCGACAGGACCAGCAGGAACAGGATCGAGGACATGCCGAGGCTGACGGCAATGGGAACGCCGATCAGCATCAACCCGATCACCATGGCAAAGAGTATGACGACTTCCATGGGCTCAGTCTTCCGCGTTCATATGCTTGATTTCGAGCACCGCATCCTCGGCCTCATGTCCGACGATCAGCGCCTCCTGCCGGTCGCGCCAGACCCGCCAGCACGCCTGCAGGAAGCGCAGCAGCAAGAGCGCCGTGCCCAGGGGCAGGATGGCATAGGGAATGAAACGGGGCAGTTTCTCATAGGCTTCGCCCTCGTTCATCACGGGCTCGATGAAGCGCAGCCAATCGGGCATGGGCAGGTCGACGACCTCGTACCAGGCCTGATCGCGGCTCTGCGCGAAACCGGTGGGAAACCAGCGCCCCGTGGTGGCATCAAGCCCGGCGAAAGGGGCCCAGTAATCCCAGGCGCCCTTCAGCAGCAGGGCCGCATAGATGACGCAGATCAGCCCCGCGAGCAGCGCCAGCGTCTTGCGGATCGGGTGCCCGAAGAGGTTGATCACCGCATCGACACCCAGATGCGCGGTCACCTTGACCGCATAGCTGACGCCGAAGAGCACCAGCCACGCGAACAGGAAGGTCACGGCTTCGAGCCCCCAGATCAACCCGGTGTTGAACCCGTAGCGCAGGACCACGTTGATGAAGGTGATCACCGTCATCAGCCCGAGGATCACTGCAATCGCGGTCTCCTCGAATTCATGGACAAAACGCCCGAACCCGTCGCGTGGTCGATAATGAGCAGACATCGCGCCCTCCCTGCCGTCTGATACGTCACATGATCCCGTCCGGCTCGGGAGCCGGTCAGGGATGTCAAACGATCCGGCCCCGCCGGGAACCGGATCCCGAAAGCGACGGAGGGCGTCAGTGGGTCAGGTTGATCTGCTGCGCCGCGTCGATATTGTCCTGACCGACATCGTCGATGAACTGGTCCCAGACCGGCTTCATCGCGTCGACCCAGACCTGGCGCTGCGCATCGTCAAGCTCGATGATCTCGGTGCCGGTGTCGAGGATCGCCTGACGCGCATCGGCATCGACCTCGCTGACCGCCGCATTGCGCTCGGCGGTGACTTCCTCGACGATGGTGCCAAGCTGGGTGCGCACATCCTCGGGCAGCCCCTCCCACCAATCGGTCGAGGTCACGACCATGTAATCGAGCACGCCGTGGTTGGTCTCGGTGATGCCGTCCTGCACTTCGAAGAACTTCTGACCATAGATGTTGGACCAGGTGTTCTCCTGCCCGTCGACAACCCCGGTCTGCAATGCCCCGTAAACCTCGGAAAACGCCATCGGCTGCGGCGAGACGCCGATCGCCTCCATCTGCGCCTTGATCACCTCGGAGGGCTGCACGCGGAATTTCAGCCCCCTGGCATCCTCGGGCGTCACGAGCGGCTTGTTGGCCGACATCTGCTTCATGCCGTTGTGCCAGAAGGCCAGCCCCTTGAGCCCGCGCCGCTCCATCGAGCTCTTCATCTTCTCACCGGCTTCGGAATTCTGGAATTCATCTACCGCTTCGATGTTCTTGAATACGAAGGGCAGGTCGAAGAGCCGGAAGACCTTGGTGAACTGCTCGAATTTCGACAGCGAGGGCGCAGCCATCTGCACATCGCCCTGCAGCATCGCCTCGAGCACCTTGTCATCGTCATAGAGCGTCGAGTTCGGGAACACCTCCATGCAGGCCTTGCCATCCATCTCCTCGTTGACGCGTTTTTCCAGCAACGAGGCGGCCAGCCCCTTGGGGTGTTTGTCGGTATTGGTCACATGGCTGAACTTGATCACGATCTCGCCGTCGTCACAGGCGGCGGCAACCGCACCGGCGCTGACGCTCAGGGACAGGGCGATGGTGGCAATGGTCAGTCGTTTCATAGGTTCTCCTCCCAGAGATTGATCCTGCATTCTTATGCTTATGCGCGGCGGCCGCAGGGCGGCCAATCGCGCCCGGCCGCATCGCTCGCGATGTGCAGAAGGCTATTTTATCACGGCTTTTCGGCCACACTGCAAATCATACTTGCCGACCTTTCGGCATTTGCGCCAAGCCGACCCGGTGCGCAGGGGCTTTGTCCTCTTGCATCCCCCTGCCCGCCCGGCCTAGCTGAGCGCATGAACAAGCTGCATCTCGACCCCCGCAACCCCGCCTTTGTCCAGAATCCCTACACCGCCTATGCGCAGGCGCGCCGCGACGGGCCGGTGCTGTTCTGGGAGGATTACGGCATGTATGCCGCCTTTGATGGCGCAAACGTGCAGGCGCTGCTGCGCGACCGTCGCCTCGGACGGGAGATCCCGGTGGAGCAGCGCCCGGCGCCGCAGCCGCATCTTGCCGCATTTGACGCGATCGAGACCCATTCGATGCTGGAACTCGAACCGCCGCGCCACACCCGCCTGCGCGGTCTGGTGCTGCGCGCCTTCACCTCGCGGCGCATCGGCGCACTGCGCCCTGATATCGAAGCGGTGAGCCGCGATCTGATTGCCGGATTGCCGCAGGGGGACTTCGACCTGATCCCGGCCTATTGCACGCAATTGCCGGTGCGCATCATCGCCCGGCTGCTCGGCGTGCCCGAGACGATGGCGCCCGATCTGCTGGCCTGGTCCAACGCCATGGTGGCGATGTATCAGGCCAACCGCGACCGGCAGATTGAGGACGCCGCCAATGCTGCCGCCGCCGAATTCACCGCCTTCCTGCGCGATTACATCGAGCAGCGCCGCACCGACCCGCGCGACGACCTGATCACCCAATTGATCGCGGCGGAAGAGGATGGCAGCAAGCTCAGCAATGACGAGATGATCGGCACCTGCGTGCTGCTGCTCAACGCCGGGCATGAAGCGACGGTCCATTCGCTCGGAAATTCGGTAAAATGCCTGCTCGAACACGACACGCCGCGCGACATGCTGGCGCCCGAGCGGGTGAATGCCACCGTCGAGGAGCTGCTGCGCTATGACCCGCCGCTGCATCTTTTCACCCGCTATGCCTATGCCGACATCGAACTTGGCGCAGTGACGCTGAAGAAAGGCGAGCAGATCGCGCTGATCCTCGGTGCCGCCGGGCGCGATCCGGCCCTGCACACAGCGCCCGATGACTTCGATCCCGCCCGCCCGGCCAAGCCCCATGCGGCCTTCGGGGGCGGGCTGCATTTCTGCGTCGGGGCGCCGCTGGCGCGGCTTGAGTTGCAGACCGCCTTGCCGATGCTCTTTGACGCGCTGCCGCAGATGCGGCTGGCCGAGGAACCGTGCTACGCCGACACGTTCCACTTCCATCGGCTCGAACGGCTGATGGTCACCCGCTGAGGGCCGCGATCAGAGCGGCAGCATCGTGGTGGACTTGATCTCCTCCATCGACAGCAGCGCGGTGACATTATGCACCCGCACCTCGGAAATCAGCGCCTGGTAGAAGGCGTCATAGGCCCGCGCGTTCTTGACCCGGACCTTGAGGATATAGTCGATGTCCCCGGCCAGCCGATGTGCCTCCTGCACTTCCGGGCGGTCCTGCAGCGCCTTCAGAAACGCCGCCTGCCATTCCGCCTCATGTTCCGAGGTGCGGATCAACACAAAGAAACAGGCCTCGAACCCGAGCGCTTCCGAATCGAGCACCACCGTCTGCTGACCGATCACCCCGGCTTCGCGCAGCTTGCGGATGCGATTCCAGACCGGGGTCTTGGACGAGCCGACTTCGCGGGCAATATCGTCGAGCGACTGGCTGGCATCGCGTTGCAGCTGGGCCAGGATTTTCCTGTCAGTGTCGTCGATCCGGACATTCATTCCATACTTCCTTCTTTACCATGACGCTTGTTCCGACTTTACCTCAGGCCGGAACACATGTCCTTATCTCTCCGCACATATGGCGCAATGGAGGGAATTTTTCCTATATATGACATCAAACCAAACGCAAGGGCGCATCACTATGGACCACTTCCCGATCTTCCTGTCCACCAGGGGCCAGCGCATCGTCCTGTCCGGCGGCGGCGAGGCGGCACTGGCCAAGCTGCGCCTGTTGCTGAAGACCGAAGCGGCGGTCACCGTCTTTGCCCCCGCCCCGGCACGCGAGATCATCGACTGGGCCGCTGCCGGTCGGCTGACCCTGAAGGCGCGGTCCTTGGCGCCCGGTGATGTGGACGGCGCCGCGCTGTTCTATGCCGCCGATGAGGATGACACAATTGATGCCGCGAACGCCGCGATTGCCCGCGCCGAAGGCGCGCTGGTCAATATCGTCGACAACCTGCAGGACAGCGCCTTCATCACCCCGGCGATCGTCGACCGCGACCCGGTGACCATCGCCATTGGCACCGAGGGCGCCGCCCCGGTATTGGCCCGCGCAATCAAGGCGGAGCTCGAAGACCGCCTGCCGAGCAGCCTCGGCACGCTCGCACGGATCGGCAAGTCGTTCCGCAAGATGGCCGATGCCCTGCCCTTCGGCCGGGCGCGCCGCGATTTCTGGCGCGACTATTATTTCACCTCCGGTCCCCGCGCGATCGGCGCCGGTGAGGCGGCGCTGCGCCCGGCGCTCGATGATCTGCTTTCCGACCATCTGACCCGCAATGCCCGGCCGGGCCATGTCGCCTTTGTCGGCGGTGGCCCCGGTGATCCGGAGCTGTTGACCCTCAAGGCCCGCCGCGCCCTCGATGAGGCCGATGTGGTGATCTATGACCGGCTGATCAGCCCTGAGATCCTCGAACTGGCCCGCCGCGAGGCGCTGATGATCGACGTCGGCAAGGAAGGCTTCGGCCCCTCCACCTCGCAGAAGAGCATCAACGATCTGCTGGTCGAACACGGCAAGGCCGGTGCACAGGTCGTGCGGCTGAAATCCGGCGATGCGACGATCTTCGGACGGCTCGACGAGGAGATCGACGCGATCGACGCCCACGGCATTGCCTGGCACATCGTTCCCGGCATCACCGCCGCCTCCGCGGCCGTGGCCGGTATCGGTCAGAGCCTGACCAAACGCGGCCGCAATGCCTCTGTCCGTTTCCTGACCGGCCATGACATGAAGGGTTTCGCCGATCACGACTGGGCCGCACTGGCCCGCCCCGACGAGGTCGCGGCGATCTACATGGGCAAGAAATCTGCGCGTTTCGTGCAGGGCCGCCTGCTGATGCACGGGGCTGATCGTCATACGCCTGTAACGGTGATCGAGAATGCTTCGAGACCGGAGCAGCGCATTCTGGAGACCAATCTCGACCGTCTGCCCAACGACCTTGCGGCGGCCGACATGAAGGGTCCCGCACTCACTTTCTATGGCCTTGCACCGCGCACCGCCCGTGCCGCATCGCAGGGTATTTCACAAACCATCAATCTGCAGGAATTTGCCTGATGCCCAAGATCTTCACCCCCAAAGTCGTCACCGCCAATGCCCTTCTGGAAGGGGACGTGATCTATCAGACCGCCGATGGCTGGACCCGGCTTCTCACCGAGGCCGAGGTGCTCACCGACGAGGCCGACGCCGATCTGCGCCTGATCGACGCGATGCAGCAGAGCGACCGCGTGGTCGGTGCCTATCTCGCCGACGTCAAGCTCGAGGACCGGCACCCGCGCCCCACTCATTTCCGCGAGGCGTTTCGCGCCACCGGCCCGTCAAACTACGCGCATGGCAAACAGGAGAGCCAGTGATGTACAGCTATACCGAATTCGATGACCAGTTCCTCGCCGAGCGCAACGCCCAGTTCCGCCAGCAGGTCGAGCGCCGTATCGAAGGCTCGCTGACCGAGGACGAGTTCAAGCCGCTGCGGCTGATGAACGGGCTATACCTGCAGCTGCACGCCTATATGCTGCGCGTCGCGATCCCCTATGGCACGCTCGACAGCGCGAAGATGGAGAAGCTCGCCGAGATCGCCGACCGCTGGGACAAGGGCTATGGCCATTTCACCACGCGCCAGAACATCCAGTACAACTGGCCCAAGCTGCGCGATGTGCCCGACATGCTCGACGCGCTGGCCGAGGTGAACCTGCACGCGATCCAGACCTCCGGCAACACGATCCGCAACGTGACAGCGGACCATTTTGCCGGGGCCGCCGCCGATGAGGTGGCCGATCCGCGCCCGGTTGCAGAGCTGATCCGCCAATGGTCCACCGATCATCCGGAATTCCAGTTCCTGCCGCGCAAGTTCAAGGTCGCGGTCACCGGGGCCGAGGCCGACCGCGCCGTGATCAAGGCGCATGACATCGGACTGCGCATTCTCGAGCGTGACGGCGAGCGCGGCTATGAGGTAATCGTCGGTGGCGGTCTCGGTCGCACCCCGATGATCGGCAAGGTGCTGCATGACTTCCTGCCCGAGGAAGACCTGCTGCCCTATCTCGAAGCCATCGTCAGCGTCTACAACCTGCTCGGACGGCGAGACAACAAGTACAAGGCGCGCATCAAGATCACCGTGCACGAGAACGGCATCGAGGATATCCGCGCCCGGGTGAATGAGCGTTTTGCGCTGGTGCGGCCGCGTTTCACCGGTGTCGATCAACAGATTCTGTCGCGCATCGAAGCGGATTTCGCCGCGCCCGATTTCAAGACCGCGTCGCTGGCACCTTACGAGTCCGCCTATACCAACGATCCGGTATTCCGCAGTTGGGCCGATACCAATCTGGCCGCGCATCGCGCGCCGGGTTATGCCATCGTGTCGATCTCGCTCAAGGCGCATGGCGCCACACCGGGCGATGCGACATCCGATCAGATGCGCGTCATGGCGCGGCTGGCGCGCGAGTTCGGCCATGACGAGCTGCGCATCAGCCATGAGCAGAACGTGATCCTGCCCCATGTGCACCGCGCTGACCTCCCGGCACTTCATGCGGCGCTGAAGGAGGCGGGGCTCGCCACGGCGAATATCGGGCTGATCTCGGACATTATCGCCTGCCCCGGCATGGATTATTGCGCGCTGGCCACCGCCCGCTCGATCCCGATCGCGCAGCAGATCGCCACACGGTTCGACGAGCTGAAGCTGGAGCACGATGTCGGTCCGCTGAAGATCAAGATCTCCGGCTGCATCAACGCCTGCGGGCATCATCATGTCGGGCATATCGGCATTCTCGGGCTGGACCGCGCCGGGGTGGAAAACTACCAGATCACTCTGGGCGGCGATGGGACCGAAAACGCCGAGATCGGCGCGCGCACCGGACCGGGGTTCTCGGCCGAGGCGATCATTCCGGCCATCGAACGGCTGGTGCTGGCCTATCTCGACCTGCGTCTTGAACCTGCCGAGACTTTCCTGCAGACCTACCGCCGTCTGGGGCTGGCGCCGTTCAAGGCCGCCCTCTATCCGGAAGCCCGAGCCGATGCGGCCTGATCCATCCCCGTTTCAGGCACCGTTGCCCGCGCAGGATCGGGAGCGCGAGACGCTTTTGGCCGCACAGGTGGCAGGGCTGAACGCCAGGTTGCGCCACCACGGCGCGACCGACGTGCTGCGCGTCGCGCTTGAGGAAATCCCCGAGCTCGCGCTGGTCTCCAGCTTCGGTGCGGAATCGGTGGCGCTGTTGCATCTGGCCTCGATGGTATCGCGCGACCTGCCGGTGCTGTTCATCGATACCGAGATGCTCTTCGCCGAGACGCTGGTCTATCAGCAGGAGCTGACCGAGCGGCTGGGCCTGCGCAACCTCAGGATCCTGCGCGCGGCCGAGATTGCCGCGCAGGACCCGGACGGCAGCCTGCACCGACGCGATACCGACGCCTGCTGTGCGCTGCGCAAGACCGTGCCGCTCAATGCGGCGCTGCAGGGGTTCGACGGCTGGATCACCGGCCGCAAACGTTTTCAGTCCGGCACTCGTGCCGCGCTGGAATTCTTCGAACTCGAACGTCCCGAAGGTGCCCCGGCGCGGATCAAGGTCAACCCGCTCGCCTATTGGGCCTCAGAGGACGTGGCCGAATATATCGCCGAGAACCGCCTGCCCCGACATCCGCTGGTGGCGAAGGGCTATCCCTCGATCGGCTGCGCGCCCTGCACCTCGCCGGTGGCACCGGGCGAAGACCCGCGCGCCGGACGCTGGCGCGATCAGGACAAACAGGAATGCGGCATCCATTTCGTGAACGGCAAGATGGTCCGCCAAGGAGTATGAACATGAGCATTATCGTCACCGACACCGGCTTTTCCCCCGACGACTGGACCAGCGGCTATTGCAGCTGCGGTGCGGCCAACGATTGCGTCGGGCTCGACCTGCCTTCGGATACCGACCCCGAACAGGTACAGCTCAGCCCGGCGCTGCGGATGATCCGGGTCGATTTCCCCTCCTCCGCCGATGGCCGCGGCTTCAGCATCG
This sequence comes from Sulfitobacter aestuarii, assembly GCF_042685005.1. Classification (NCBI taxonomy): domain Bacteria; kingdom Pseudomonadati; phylum Pseudomonadota; class Alphaproteobacteria; order Rhodobacterales; family Roseobacteraceae; genus Sulfitobacter; species Sulfitobacter aestuarii. The sequence continues at coordinate 22,849 of NZ_JBHUMP010000007.1, forward strand.
CGCGGGTGCTACGCCAGCGCGGTTTCACCGGGCGGCTGCGCGCCAAGGGACATGTCCTGTCGGACCAATATGCGATGGCCCGGCGTTCGGGTTTCGACGAGGTCGAGATCGACGCGGCCCTGGCCGAGCGTCAGCCCGAGGAGCAATGGCTGTTCCGCGCCGACTGGCAGGCGCATGATTATCAGAACCGCCTGCGCGGCCGCGCGCCTGTTCCGGCAATTTGACATTGCCGATCGGCTGGCGCACAAGGCGCCGGCCGATCCCGCAAATCCGATGTTGAAAAACGCTGTTCATTCCTGTAATAACGGCTCAAACTTGTTAGTGTAGAAACAATGAACAAAGCTCTGAACGTGACCCAGAACACCGCCCAGGCCGTCCCGGCCACGCCGACGCTGCCGGATGCGCAGACCGTCACTTCGGTCAAGCACTGGACGGATCGGCTGTTTTCCTTCCGGGTTTCGCGGCCCGCCTCGCTGCGCTTCCGCTCCGGCGAATTCGTGATGATCGGCCTGATGGGCGATCCGCATCCCGAGACCGGCAAGCAGAAACCGCTGCTGCGCGCCTATTCCATCGCCTCCCCGGCCTGGGATGACGAGCTGGAGTTCTATTCGATCAAGGTACAGGACGGGCCGCTGACCTCGAAACTCCAGCATATCCAGCCCGGCGATCAGATCATCCTGCGCCCCAAGCCTGTCGGCACGCTGGTCCATGACGCGCTCTTGCCCGGCAAGCGGCTGTGGCTCTTCGCCACCGGCACCGGTTTCGCGCCCTTCGCCTCGTTGCTGCGCGAGCCGGAAACCTACGAGAAATTCGACGAGATCATCATGACCCATACCTGCCGCGACGTGGCGGAGCTGGCCTATGGGGCCGAGCTGGTGGCGAGCCTCAATGACGATCCGCTGATCGGCGAGCTGGTGGAAAACAAGGTGCGCTACTATCCGACCACCACCCGCGAGCAGAGCCCGAAGATGGGCCGGATCACCACGCTGCTGGAAAATGGCACGGTGTTCGAAGACCTCGGCATCCCGCCGATCAACGCCGAGACCGACCGTGGCATGGTCTGCGGTAGCCTTGATTTCAACAAGGATATCAAGGTATTGATGGAGAGCTTCGGGCTTGAGGAAGGCGCGAACTCCGACCCCAAACATTACGTGGTCGAGAAAGCTTTCGTCGGTTAATTACCGCACGCCAATCGCCACAATAAATAAACCGCGCCTTCTGCCGAGGGCACGGTTTTTGTCTGTCCTCTATGTATCGCAGGACGCTGATCAGCGTTCAAGCGCGTCGCGGATCTGCTCAAGCAGCGCTTTCAGCGCCGGTTCATTGTCCTGCGCCGCTTCCAGACTGCTTTGCAGCGACTCCTTGCGCAGTTCGGAAAGATCCGAATCCTCGATCAGCGTCATCGCCCTTTCGAGGTCGAAGCCCTCCATGGTCAGCACCTCGGCATCCGCCTCGGCCCCGGTCGCGATTTCGCCTTCGGTTTCCGCCGCCGCATCGCTGCGAACTTCACCGGTGGGCTCGGCCGCATCATCGGTCGTAGCAGCAGGCAGGTCCTGCTCCGTCTCTACGTCCGACGCTGTCTCCGCTTCAGGGGTCGTTGTCTCGCTTTCCGGCGATGCCGGTGCATCCGGATCGGCGTCAGTCGCCGTATTAGTGTCAGTCGCCGTATCGGTGTCGGTTGCCGTGTCGGTCCCGGCATCCGCCGTCTCGGGCTCATCCGGCACGGAAACCGCGTCATCGCCGAGCCTCGTACCCGCCGCGTCCCCTGTCACGGATCCATTTTCCTGCGTCACGGTCTCGGCCTCTGCCTCGGACGTGGCCTCGATCCCCTCCGTGGTCTCCGGCGCCACCGGGTCAACCTGGGCCTGATCCGCATCGTCCGCCTCTTGTGCGCTCTGCAGCTCGACCTCCGTCGCCTCCTCGGTGACCGGCACCTCTGTCTCCTCCGCAGCAATCTTGGCCGTGTCATCCTCCGCAGGGACCGGCTTCTGCGCCGGCTGCACATCATCATCGACCGACGACACCGCCTCTTGCGAGACCTCCCGCAAAGCTGCGGCTGCGTCGCTGGCCAGTTCCGCCGTGCTCTTGGCCGCCTCGCTGATGCTCTCGCCCGCGGTTCGCCCCGCATCCTCCGCACCCTCGATCAGCGCCGGTACATCCACCGCCCGCGCGGCCTCGTCTGCCAGCTCCTGCGCCGATTTCCCGGAAAACAACATATAGCCAAACACGATGATCACCGCAGCGATCACGATCCAGATCAGATTCTTCATTCTTATTCCCCTCAAACTGCAGCCGGGCTGCTCCGCCCTACATAGCACAATCGCAGGATCGGGGAATGTGCAACCAGAGGAAAAGCGCAGCCCGGTCAAACCCCGCGAATGACGCCTCTGCCGCGCATTTTGCGGCTTGAAGAAATCCCTTGTCGCGGCTAACTTGCAACACTGAAATCTTGAACAATCAAAGGACCATCACCATCGCTCGCAGACCCCACAACGCGCCGCCGCAACGCGACACCGGCCCGCGCGTCAATGACAAGATCCGCGCCAACGAAATCCGTCTGATCGGCGCAGAAGGCGAAAACGTCGGGGTCGTATCCCCCGCCCGGGCCATGGAGATGGCCGACGAGGTCGGGCTCGACCTTGTCGAGATCTCGCCCAATGCCAATCCGCCGGTCTGCAAGATCATGGACTTCGGGAAGTTCAAATACGAACAGCAGAAGCGTGAGAGCGAAGCCCGCAAGAAGCAGAAGATCATCGAGATCAAGGAAATCAAGTTCCGTCCGAACACGGATTCCGGCGATTACGAAGTGAAGATGCGCAATGTCTTCAAGTTTCTGGAGAATGGCGACAAGGTGAAGATCACCCTGCGCTTCCGCGGCCGTGAAATGGCCCACCAGAATCTCGGTCGCGAGCTGCTCGAAAGAGTGGCGGAGGATACCAAGGATATCGGCCGCGTGGAAAACTTCCCGAAGATGGAAGGTCGGCAGATGGTCATGCTGATCGGCCCGTTGCCGCACAAGTAAGATCGCGAGCAGCGTGCCCGGATCCGCGCGCTCCTGATGTCTAGAACGCAAAACGCCCCCGCATCGCGAGGGCGTTTCTCGTTTCATCCTGTCTAACGTATCAGCGCAGCAATTCGGTAATGTTGCGCACCACCGCACGACGGTTGGCCGGTTCGGCGGTCTGGCTCGGCACTTTCAACGCGCTCTCGCCATAGCCCTGGGTGATCATGTTCTCCGGCGGCACCTCGAAATACTCGGTAAGCGCCAGCGCCACGGTCTCCGCACGACGGTCCGACAAGGCCAGGTTATAGGTCGCATCGCCCACCGCATCGGTATGGCCCTCGACAAGGATCACGGTCCGCGGGTCCTTGGCGATCAGGTCGCTCAGCGCTGTACCGATCCGTGCCAGCGCACGCGCCTGTTCCGGCTGGATCGCGGCAGAGCCGGTTTCGAACTGAACGGCGTCGAGCTCGAGCTGCGGTGCCATTGCGCGGACTTCCTGAACCTCGCGCACCTGGCGCAGGGAGAAGCGGCGCGATTGCTCGCCGGGCAATGCCCGCTGCAGGGCCGCCCGCAGGGCTTCCTCGTCCTGTGTGCCGACCCGCACATCATCCTGACGGACCTGTGGCAGTTGCGAGACCACGATCTCCTGTTCCTGACGGGTATCGTCGAAGAGCACGTATTCACGGCCTTGGGCATCGATATTCATCCGGCGCAGCACGGTACCGTCGCGCCCCCGAATGGTCACGATCTTCGAACCGTCCGGCTTGTTGACAGTGGTCCGGGTAGAACCGTCGTTGAAGGTCTCGGTGCGCACCTCGTCGCCGGGGCGGCGGATCAGCGCGTCATCGTCCTTCAGCACCCGCAGCTGACCGTCGGGGTCCTGAACCACGATCCGGTCGCCGGAATTGCTGATGACCTTTTCACCGTTCTTCAACACGGCGCCGACCGCGACAGCACCAAGCCCGAGCAGCAATGCCTTCTCGAACTTGCTCAACCCGTCATCGTCGTCAGTCTTGGCCTCGGCCTGCGCCGTGCCCTCTGCCGCATTGGCCGTGACGGCGGTGTCGAATTCCTCGTCCGAACTGCGTACTTCCTCCTCGGTCACCTCCTCGGTCACGACCTCGCCCTCGCCGGAATCGGCCGCTGCGGCTGCGGCCGCGCGTTCCTCTTCGCGGGCAGCGCGACGGTTGGCGCGGCGTTCCGCACGGCGTTCCTCGCGCTCGGCTTTCTCCTCGGCACTAAGCTCCGCTTCGGTCTCTTGCTCGGCAGCGGCCGCCGCATCGGCTTCCGCCTGCAGCGCGGCTTCTGTTTCGGCCTCGGCCTGTGCATCTGCCTCAGCCTGGGTCTGTGCTTCCGCTTCGGCCTGAGCTTCCGCCTCGGCCTGAGCTTCCGCCTCGGCTTGCGCATCAGATTCGGCCTGCTGTTCGGCCGCCTCTGCCGCCTCGGCTTCCGCCTGCAGCGCAGCCTCGGTCTCGGCCTGCGCCTGTGCTTCGGCATCCGCCTCCGCCTGCTCTTCTGTAGCCGCCGCCGCATCAGCCTCGGCCTGGAGCGCGGCCGCGGTTTCGGCTTCGGCCTGAGCCTGCGCCTCGGCCTGCTGTTCCGCAGCCTCCGCTTCGGCTTCCGCCTGCTGTTCGGCTGCCTCGGCCTCGGCCTCCGCCTGCTGCTGCGCAGCCTCGGCTTCCGCTTCCGCCTGCTCCGCCGCCGCTTCCGCCTCCCGCTCGGCGGCCTCGGCATCCGCCTCAGCTTGGGCCTCCGCAGCTTCGGCAGCTAGTTCCGCCTGTTCGGCCGCAGCCTGTGCCTCAGCTTCCGCCTGCTCGGCAGCCGCGTCGGCTTCAGCCTGCACCTGCTCCTCGGCTATATCCGCCTCGATCTCGGCACTCGCCGCGTCATCCGAAGCTTCCACCTCGGCGTCGACCTCGGCACTTTCCTCATCCGATTCCGTGCCAGCCTTCTTCTCGGCCTTGCGTTCCTCCTTACGGACCTTCCGCAATTCCTTCTTGTCGGCAACCTCGGTGCCGTCATCGAGGAAACAGGGATAATCCTCCTGCTCCTTCACCGAACCGCAGCTCGGCCCTTCGGCCTGCGCAAAGGCACCGCCGGGCAGGGCCAGGGCGACGCAAAGCGTCAGCGACGTGGTGGATTTCAACAGGTTCTGCATATTCAACTCCTAACGGGATATGGTACGCCGTTCGGGCAGCGCTTGCTCACCAACGCCTGATGCACGAACAGGTTCCGCTATCCAATATCACGCGCAAGAATTCGCCCCCCGGAGCCCCCGAAAGCGTCGCGTTCACCCTGTGATGCTGCCTGTCCTAAAGCAGTGCCGCGACGGCCCGCCGCGTCATGACCCCGACAAGATGCGCCCGATAGGCACCGCTGCCATGCAGGTCCGAGATCATCCCGTCCTCCCCCGGGCGCAGCCCGTCAAGCGCGTCGGGGGCGAAATTCCCGGCAAGCGCCGTCTCCGCCGCATCCCAGCGGAACACGCCATCCTCCGACGCCCCGGTAATCGCCACGCGCAGCTCGTCATCGAACCGCGCCACGAAACTCGCCACCAGCGGAAACCGCGAGGCGGGCTGGATGAATTTTTCATAGCGCGCCGCCGCGGGCACCGCGAATCTCACCTCGGTGATGATCTCGCCCTCCTCCAGCGCCGTGCCGAACATCCCGTCAAAGAAGTCATCCGCGGCAACCTCGCGACGATCGCTGACGATCACCGCCCGGCTCGCCAGCGCCGCCGCCGGATAGCAGGCCGAAGGATCGTTATTGGCCAGCGATCCGCCGATGGTGCCGCGGTTGCGCACCGCCGGATCGCCGATCCGCGCCGCCAGCGAGGCAAGCCCCGGATAATGCGCCTCGGCCTCGCGCATGACCTCCGCATGGGTGGTGCCCCCACCGATGCAGAGCCGCCCCGCATCATCGCGCCGCACCCCCTTCATCCCGTCAATACCGCTGAGCGATACCAGCACGGAAGGCGCCGCAAGCCGCGCCTTCAGCGTCGGGATCAGGGTCTGCCCCCCCGCCAGCGGCTGCGCCTCCTCACGGCTCAGGGCCTCCACCGCCTCCTCGATGCTCTTCGGTCTCACGACATCAAAATCATACATCCGCTTTCCTCCCGGGTTCCGGAGCGCGACGCCCCCCTTCACCCTTTTTCAAATACTCAAATCCGCCGTATCACCCGCCGCAGCGACGCGCGGCAGGGCTCAGCCCGCCGTTTCCCGCATCGCGGACCAGACCCGCGCAGGCGTGAGCGGCATGTCGATATGCCCGATGTCAAACCCGCCGGAGCGCAGCGCGTCGAGCACCGCATTGACCACCGAGGGCGGCGAGCCGATCGCCCCGGCCTCGCCGCAGCCCTTCACCCCGAGCGGGTTGTGCGTGCAGGGCGTCTGGCAGGAATGATCGACGCTGTAAAACGGCAGATCACTGGCGCGCGGCATGGCGTAATCCATGTAGGACGCGCTCAGCAACTGCCCGTCGCCGTCATAGGCGCAATTCTCCAGCAGCGCTTGGCCGATCCCCTGGGCCAGCCCGCCATGGACCTGGCCGGTGACGATCATCGGGTTGATGACATTGCCGAAATCATCGGCGGCGGTGAAACGCTCGATGCTGACATGCCCGGTCTCGGGGTCGAGCTCGACCTCGCAGGCATAGGTACCGGCCGGATAGGTGAAGTTGCTCGGATCGTAGAAAGCCGTCTCCTCCAGCCCGGGCTCGATATCCTCCAGCGGGTAATTATGCGGCACATAGGCCGCCAGCGTCACGTCGCCCCAGGCCACCGACTTGTCGGTGCCCGCAACGCTGAAGGCACCGTCCTTGAGTTCGATGTCGTTTTCGGAGGCTTCCAGCAGATGGCTGGCGATCTTCTTGGCCTTGGCGATAATCTTCTCTGTGGCGCGCACCATCGCCGAGCCGCCGACGGCAATCGAGCGCGAACCATAGGTGCCCATGCCCATCGGCGTGTTGGCGGTGTCGCCATGCACGATCTCGACCATGTTCTCGTCGATCCCGATCATCTCGGCCACCACCTGGGCAAACGACGTTTCATGCCCCTGCCCGTGGCTGTGGCTGCCGGTCATCACCACCAGCCCGCCGGTCGCGTTGACCCGCACCGTGGCGCTTTCATAAAGCCCGGCGCGCGCGCCGAGCTGGCCGACAAGGTTGGAGGGCGCGATCCCGCAGGCCTCGATATAGCAATTCACCCCGAAACCGCGCAGCTTGCCCCGCGCCTCGCTTTCCTTGCGCCGCGTAACAAAGCCGTCGCGATCGGCGAGCTCTTCGAGCTTGTCCATCGTGGCGACATAATCGCCAATGTCATATTCCACCGCCACCGGCGTGGCATAGGGAAATTCGGTGACGAAATTCTGTCGCCTGAGCGCAATCGGATCGACGCCCAGCTCATGGGCCGCCTTGTCTACCACACGCTCCAACTGATAGGTCGCCTCGGGCCGCCCGGCGCCGCGATAGGCATCGACCGGCACGGTATTGGTAAACACCGCCTTGACGTTCACATAGATCAGCGGCGTGCGGTAATTCCCCGCCATCAGCGTGCCGTGCAGCCAGGTCGGCACGCTCGGCGCGAAGGTGCTGAGATAGGCGCCCATGTTGGCATGGGTATCGGTGCGCAGGGCAGTAAAGTTGTTGTCCTTGTCGAGCGCCAGTTCGATCCTGGTCACATGATCGCGGCCATGGGCGTCTGACATGAAGGCTTCCGAACGGCTCGACGTCCATTTCACCGGCCGGTTGCAGGCTTTCGCCGCGAAGGTGCAGAAGGCCTCTTCCTGATAGTGGAAGATCTTGCTGCCGAACCCACCCCCGACATCCGGCGCCACGACGCGCAGTTTATGTTCGGGAATGCCCAGCACGAAGGCGCCCATCAGCAGACGGATCACATGCGGGTTCTGGCTGGTGGTATAAAGCGTATGTTCGCCGGTGCCGCGGGCATAATCGCCGATCGCGACCCGTGGTTCGATCGGGTTGGCGATCAGCCGGTTGTTGACCAGATCCAGCGTCGTGACATGGGCCGCATCCTCGAATGCCTTGTTCACCGCCTCGCGGTTTTCCTCCACGAAGCCCCAGTCATAGCAGAGATTCGAAGTGAGATCGTTATGCACCTTCGGCGTAGCGTCCTGCAGCGCCGCCTTCATGTCGACGACCGCGGGCAAGTCATCAATCTCGACCTCGATCGCCTCGGCGGCATCGCGGGCCTGACCGAGCGTCTCGGCTACCACGGCGGCAATCGGCTCGCCGACATGGCGCACCTTTCCATGGGCCAGCACCGGGTGCCTGGGCTCCTGCATCGGGTTGCCCTGCCGGTCGGTGATCTGCCAGCCGCAGGGCATGCCGCCTATTTCGGCAAAATCCGCCCCGGTGAAGATCCGCACCACGCCGGGCATCTGCTCCGCGGCGCTCGTATCGACCGCGTTCAGCGTGCCATGCGCCACGTCCGAGCGCAGGAAGAACACATGCGCCTGACCCCGGATGTTGATGTCATCGGTATAATTTCCCGCGCCGGTCAGAAACCGGACGTCCTCGCGCCGCTTGCTGCTGGCGCCGATACCGCCGTCCTTTAGCATGATAATCTCCTCCCCATGGGTCGGCGCGTTCCTGCATCTCCTCCCGCAGGGCCGCGCGCCCCTTGCATCGTGATTGTTATTCCGCCGCCAGCGCCGAGACATCCTGTCCGGAGGCCGCCATGATCGCCTTGACGATATTGTGATAGCCGGTGCAGCGGCAGATATTGCCATCCAGATAATGTCGGATCTCGGCCTCGCTCGGTTGCGGATTGTCCTTCAGCAAGGCCGCCGCCGACATCACCATGCCCGGCGTGCAAAACCCGCATTGCAGCCCGTGATGATCCTGAAACGCCTGCTGGATGACGTTGAGCGAACCATCCGCCTCCGCCTGCCCCTCGATCGTGGCGACCTCGGCCCCCTCGGCCTCGAGCGCCAGCATCGTGCAGGCTTTCACCGCCGCGCCATTCACATGCACGACACAGGCACCGCACTGGCTCGTATCGCAACCGACATGGGTGCCGGTCAGACCGAGATCCTCGCGCAGGAACTGCACCAGCAGCGTGCGCCCCTCCACATCGCCGGACGCAGCTTTTCCGTTCACGGTCATGCTGACCTGTGTCATCTTGTCCTCCCCATTTTCGGTCGTGTTGGGGGAAGTTAAACACGACAATCTCGTTCTGAGAACCTAAATCTTTCGCGAGACCTGATCGCTCTTGTGGCGATACCGCGGCGCGGCTCAGCTGCGCGCAGCGCTGCCACGGCGCGGCTGCGGCCGGGTCGGGATCTCCTTCAGCAGGCCACCCACCCCCATCGCGGCGATGTCACGGCTGCTGACCTGTACGCCGCAGATCACCCGCGAGAGAACCCAATCGACGCCGTTCAGCGCCGGGGAGCGCGCACAGCCCGGCAGGCCAATCACCTGTCTGCCCGCGACCTCGCCGAGAAACAGAAGGTTGCCCGGATCGACCGGCATCCCGAACCGTTCGACCCGCCCGCCCGCCGCGCGCAGCGCTGCCGGGCCGACATCGTCGATATCCGAGGTCGCGGAGCCGGTCAGGATCAGGATCAGCTCGCTGTCGCAGGTGACAATCGCACGGGAAAGCGCCTCGGGTTCATGCGGCACGGACGCCATCCGGTCGAGCGTGACACCGAGGGCCTGAAGCCGATCCGCGATCGCCTGCTGCCCCTTTTCTCCCGCACCGCCGGGGATCTCGGTGATGATCAGCGCCGCGCGGCGCAGCTTCGGCGTCGCCAGGGCGATGGCACCGCGCCCGGCATTGCAGGCGCGGGCAAGATCCTCGCCCGGCACGGCATAGGAGATGATCTTGATCGTCGCCACCATGCCGCCTCCCGCCATCTGCTGGAACGGCGCCACCGTGGCCAGCGTCAGCATCGGATGCACCAGATTGACGGCTTCGAGCGCGGCGACATCGAGCAGCGCCACACCCGGACCCGAGGCGATGAGGTTGACGCGCCCGGTGAAGGGTGCCGCGGCCCGCAGCCCGCTTTGCTGGGCCAGCAGCGCCTTGGCCAGCGCGGCGGCGGCGCTGTTCTCGTCGACATCGCCCGGATCGAGCCGCGCCACGACGACCTCCTCATGGCCCGCCGCGCTGATCGCGGCAATGTCCTCCGCCGTGAGCAGACGGCCCTTGCGCAGTCGCCCTGTCGGCAGCGCCAGCGAATGGGCCAGCACCGCGCCGAGCGCCTGATCGGGAGGAACCCCACCGAACTTCATGGCCGCCGCAGGTCCCGGATCATTTCGGCCAGGATCGACACGGCGATCTCGGCCGGGCCCGCGGCGGCGATGTCGAGCCCGACCGGCCCCCTGATCCGCGCGATCTGCGCCGCATCGAACCCCGCGGCGGAGAGCCTTTCGCAGCGGGCCGCATGGGTGCGGGTCGAGCCGAGTGCGCCGATGTAGAAGGCCTCTGACGCCAGGGCGATCCGCAGGGCCGGATCGTCGAGCTTCGGATCATGGGTGAGCAGCACGACGGCGCAGCGGGCATCGAGGCCGAGCGCCTTCAGCGCCGCATCGGGCCAGTCGCTGACGAGCTGCGTCCGCGGGAAACGCTCGGCAGAGGCGAAAGCCGCGCGCGGATCGATCACGATGGGATCGAAACCCGGTACCCGTGCCATCTCGGTCAGGGCCTGGGCGATATGCACGGCACCGACGATCACCAGCCGCAGCAGCGGGTTGTGGATGGCGACGAAGGTCGCGCCGTCCGGTTCGATGCCGGAACAATCCTGTCGGAATCGCGTCGCATGTCCGTCATGGCGCAGGCGGCGGGCGCTGCCATCAAGCGCCACCTCATAGGCGACCGCCTTGCGCGCTGCCCGGGCGGCGACCAGCTCCTGCAGCAGCGTCAGCGGCATGCCCCCCGGACCCACCGGCTCGACCAGGATCCGGATATTGCCGCCGCAGGCCAGCCCGACCGCGAAGGCATCACCGTCGCTGACGCCGTATTCGAGCAGCCGCGGCGCGCCCGCCTCGAGCGCTTCCAGCGCCTCGAGCACCACCGCTCCCTCCACACAGCCGCCCGAGACCGATCCCTGCATCGCGCCTGCACCGGATACCGCCAGCTGCGCCCCGGCCCGGCGCGGGGCCGAGCCCCAGGTCTCGATCACCGTGGCCAGCGCCGCGCCCTCGCCGCCCTGCGCCCAGAACAGCGCCTGTTCCGGTATCGCTTCGCTGAATTGCATCCCATCCTCCCGCACCTGCCCGGCGCCCCCGTCCGCGCAGGGCATACAACTTGCGTCCGCCCCCATGCACCACTACATCTGTGGCAAAAGCAACATCTATACCGGAGCCGTTTCATGCCCATGCAAGCAAGCGACATCGAAGACCTGATCCGGGCCAGCTTCCCGCAGGCCAAGATCACCATCACCGACCTTGCTGGGGACGGCAACCATTATGCCGCCGAGGTGATCGACGCCTCGTTCAAGGGCATGAACCGGGTACAGCAGCAGCGCGCCGTCTATGCCGCGCTGAAAGGCAAGATGGATGGCAACAACGGCGAGCTTCACGCGCTGGCGCTGACCACCAAGGCGCCCGATTGAAACAGACGGCAGAGCCTCAGACAAAAAATTCAAGGATGACCGACATGAGTGACGCGACGACACAGATCAAGGACAAGGTGAGCAGCAACGACGTGGTGCTGTTCATGAAGGGCACCAAGGAAATGCCGCAATGCGGTTTCTCCTCCCGCGTGGCCGGGGTGCTGAACTACATGGGCGTCGATTTCGCCGATGTGAACGTGCTGGCCGACGAGGCCCTGCGCCAGGGGATCAAGGATTATTCCGACTGGCCGACGATTCCGCAACTCTACGTCAAGGGCGAATTCGTCGGCGGCTCCGATATCATTACCGAGATGACCCTCTCGGGCGAGCTTGACACGTTGTTCGAGCAGAACGGCGTGCATTACGACAAGGACGCGGCGGACAAGATCCGCGAAGCCAACGGCTGAGACTCTGGCGCGGCGGCCCCGACCGCCGCGCCGCTTACCCGATGGCGGAATGGCTGACGTTCAGCGTGACGCCGTCCGCCCACGCCACCTTCGCCCTGACCAACAAGCACCACGGACCGGAGAATTTGAAATTCTCCGCACCGGAATTTTTCCAAAATTCCGCCCTGACGCGGATCAGCCCGCCGTCTTTTCCTCAACCTCTGCGGCCAGCGCCTCTGCCCGCGCGGCCAGTTCGGCAAGCGTCTCGCTGACGCTGGCGGGCACCACCGGGACCTCGACACGTTCGGGCTCGATCACCTGGTTGCGCAGCGCTTCGAGTTCGGCCTCGCGCGCCGCCAGTTCGCCGCGCAATTCGTTGACGCGATCCTCGATACCGGCGGTCTTGTCGGCGAGCAGCAACCCGGCCATCAGCAACATCCGCGCCTCGGGCATCCGCCCGACCTGATCGCTCAGCACCTGTGCCTCGTCATCAAGCATCTTTGCGGCGGAATGCAGATAGCTTTCCTCGCCATCCTGACAGGCGACTTCGAATTCGCGGCCGCCAATGGTGATCCGGACCTCGGGCATCAGGCGTTCTCCTCTGTGTCGGTGCGGGCGGGATCGGCCCCATCGCTGGCTGCTTGTTCAACCAGCGGACCGAGCGCGCCGAGGATGCTGCTGGCCTCCGCCACATCGGCGGCCCGTGCGGCACGCAGGGCTTCGAGCTCGGCCTGCATCGCCGCGTTGATCAGCCCGGCATCGGCGAGCCCTTCGGCATTGGCCGCCTGCAGCGCCGCACAGGCCCGGGTCAACTCCTCGTTGGCCCGCCGCAGCCGCTGCAATTCCAGATCGAGCTGCGCCATGCGGGCCGCGTCCTCCTCGACCTTCGCGCCCATTTGCGCCGTGCCCTCCTCGGCCCGGGCCTTGAGCACCCGAACCCGCTCGCTGAGCTGGGCATTGGCGATACGTTCTTCTTCCAGCGCGCGCTCGGTCTCTGCATCCGGCGCCGCGGCCATCCGGTCGACCCCCCGGGCCATCCGGTCCATCGCCGCCGTGATGCGCCGTTGCAATTCCTCGATGTCGCTCATGCTCGTCCTCACCTCGTCGCGTTCTGACAGGCCCGTTGTCGGCGCGACCCGGCCGTCTCGGCCGCGACGAATCGCACAAAACGGCGTCAAAGACAATCCTAGCGAAAGCCGAAGGGAAATGCGCCCCTCTATCATATCAGAACCTTAGACCGCGCTCTTGACGCGGCAAGCCGCCGGTCCGGGCACTTGTGCTTGAACTTTACGGATGCGCTGATATGCACGGCCCGAAATCTCCTGCCCAAGCACAAAAGGAAGCCCGTCCCGTGGATCTGAACGCCCTGCGCAATGCCAATCCCGATCACTGGTCCAAGGCCAGCGCCATCCGGGCCCTGACGCTCGATGCGGTCGCCGCCGCCAATTCCGGCCATTCCGGCATGCCCATGGGCATGGCCGATGTTGCCACCGTCCTGTTCGAGAAGCACCTGAAGTTCGATGCCGCCAACCCGCTCTGGCCCGACCGCGACCGGTTCATCCTGTCGGCCGGGCATGGCTCCATGCTGCTCTATTCGCTGCTGCATCTGACCGGCTATGAACAGTTTCCGATCGAGGAGCTGAAGAACTTCCGCCAGCTCGGCGCCCGCACCGCGGGACATCCCGAGAACTTCCTCGCCGACGCGATCGAGACCACCACCGGCCCGCTCGGTCAGGGCATCGCCAATTCGGTCGGTTTCGCCATGGCCGAGGAAATGCTGCGCGCGCAATACGGCAAGAAGGTCGTCGATCACTTCACCTATGTGATCGCCGGGGACGGCTGCCTGATGGAGGGCGTCAGCCAGGAGGCGATCACCCTCGCCGGACGGCACCAGCTCGCCAAGCTCATCGTGATGTGGGACAACAACAACATCACCATCGACGGGCCGGTCTCGCTGTCTGACAATACCGATCAGGTCTCCCGGTTCGAAGCCGCGGGCTGGCATGTGATCGAGATCGACGGGCACAACCCCGGCGAAATCGACGCCGCCCTGACCGAGGCGAAGAAATCCGACAAGCCGAGCATGATCGCCTGCAAGACCCATATCGCCCTCGGCCATGCCGCACAGGACACATCCAAGGGTCACGGCGCGCTGACCGATGCCGATCAGCTGATCGCTGCCAAGGAGGCCTATGGCTGGGCCGCCGGTCCTTTCGAAGTCCCGGCGGAGGTGAAATCCGCCTGGGAGGAGATCGGGCAACGCGGCGCGGCGGAGCGCCGGGACTGGGAAGAGCGTTTCGATGCGATGTCGAAATCCAAACGCGAGACCTTCAACCGCACGCTGGCGCTGGAAGCGCCGAAGAAACTGAGCGCCACGATCAAGGCGTTCAAGAAGCAGATGTCCGAGACCGCGCCGAAGCTCGCGACCCGCGCCAGCAGCGAGAAGGTGCTGGAAGTGCTGAATCCGATCCTGCCGGAAACCGTCGGCGGATCGGCCGATCTGACCGGCTCGAACAACACCAGGACCGGCGATCTCGGCGTCTTTGACGTGGACAACCGCGCCGGTCGCTATGTCTATTGGGGCATCCGTGAGCATGGCATGGCCGCGGCGATGAACGGCATGGCGCTGCATGGCGGTATTCGCCCCTACGGCGGCACGTTCATGTGTTTCACCGACTATGCCCGCCCCGCCATGCGTCTGGCGGCGCTGATGGAAGTGCCGACGGTTTTCGTGATGACCCACGACAGCATCGGCCTGGGCGAAGACGGCCCGACCCACCAGCCGGTCGAGCATCTCGCGATCAGCCGCGCCACGCCCAACACCTGGGTGTTCCGTCCGGCCGACACGATCGAGACCGCGGAGGCCTGGGAACTGGCGCTGACCTCCAGGAAGACGCCCTCCGTGCTGTCGCTGACCCGTCAGGGCGTGCCGACCGTGCGGCACGAGCACAAGAACAACAACCTGACCGAGAAAGGCGCCTATGTGCTGGCCGAGGCGACGGGCAAGCGTCAGGTCATCCTGATCGCCACCGGCTCGGAAGTTTCGGTTGCCCTCGCCGCGCGCGAACAGTTGCAGGCCGAAGGCATTGGCACGCGGGTCGTCTCGATGCCCTGCATGGAGCTCTTCGCGGCACAGGACGAGGCCTATCGCAAGCGGGTGCTGCCCAGCGGCGCGGTGCGTGTCGGTGTCGAGGCCGGTGTGCGGCAGGGCTGGGATCAATGGCTGCTCGGCGAGCGCGGCAAATACGGCAAGGCCGATTTCGTCGGCATGGACCGCTTCGGCGCCTCGGCTCCGGCGGAGGAATTGTTCGAGAAATTCGACATCACCGCCGAGAACGTCGCCGCGACCGCCAAGGCGCTGCTCTGATCGACAAATCCGGCGCGCGATCCCCATCGCGCGCCGATGTCCCTTCCCGAGGCTGTTGGCGGATCGCCGCCAGCGTTTTTCCGGTGAAGCGGCAACGCGCCGCTCAAACCGGATCCTTTCCCAATTCTTAGCGCTCCGTTCACTTTCATCCATTAGGTGTGGTGGCAGTCCTTCTCGCAACTTCACCCCGGCGACGCGTGATCCGCCCGCGTCTGTTCATGAAAGCGGCTCAGATGGTTATAGTCATTCCTCTGTTCGCGATATGTTTGGGCGCGCTTTGCGCGCTGATCTGGCTGATCGGCGGGGCCCCGATCCTGTCCGTCCTGCTGGTCTATGTGATCTCCGGCAACCTCGCGGCGACCGGGCTGTTCGGCTGGGCCTATCTCAACCATCGTCAGATCGCCTGAGACAGGATGGCTTGCCACGCAGTGCACCCCGTCCCGGCCCGCACTGCGCAAAGTCTGAGCCGAGATCGCGTAGCGCGGAGCAAGCCCCGGATCGACGCGCGACGCTGGAGGATCAGGCCTCTACCGCCTTGCGATGAAACACCGCCCGCCAGATCGGCGTGATCACCTTTTCCCCAACCGGTATCAGCAGCAGCCCGAGCGCGAGACCGAGGATCCCGTCCATCGCCGCGGTCGCCACCCATTCCCCGGCGCCATGCATGCCCTCCGGCAGGTAATGCGCGATCCAAACAGCCGCGTCATGGATCAGATGGGCGGGCATGGCGAAGCCGAGCTGCTCCATCCCGTGAATGATGATCGAGCCGCCGACCCAGAGCATCGCCGCCGTACCGATGATCATCAGCAGCTTCAGGAATCCGGGCATGGCCTGGACCAACCCGCGCCCGAGCGTCCGTGTCACGCCGAACCGGCCGCGGTTGGCCATCAGCAGCCCGAGGTCATCCATCTTCACGATCAGTGCCACCGCGCCATAGACCGCCACCGTGATCATTACCGCCACCGCCGCCAGCGTCGCGGCTTCCATCCAGAAGGAACTGGCCGGTATCGCCGAAAGCGCGATGGTCATGATCTCCGCGGACAGGATGAAATCGGTCTTGATCGCCCCCTTGGCCTTCTGCTCCTCGAGATGCGCCGGATCCTGGATCTTCGCCTTGGCACCGGGATAATCCTCATGCCCTCCCGCGAGCCCGAGCGCATGGGCAACCTTCTCGGCGCCTTCGAAACAGAGATAGGCCCCGCCCAGCATCAGCAGCGGCGCGATCGCCCAGGGAGCGAAATTTGACAGCAGCAGACCGGCGGGCAGCAGGAACAGAAGCTTGTTGCGCAGCGAGCCCTTGGTAATGCGCCAGATGATCGGCAATTCGCGGCTCGGGGCGAAACCCTGGACATATTTCGGCGTCACGGCGGCGTCGTCGATCACCGCGCCGGCCGCCTTGGACCCGGCCTTGGCTGCCTGCCCGATCACATCGTCCACACTCGCCGCCGCCACCTTGGCAATGGCCGCAACATCATCCAGCAACGCCAGCAGACCGCTCATTCCATTCTCCTTTTCCGCTTGCCCTCACATAGTCTGACCCGGGGTGCCGGCAATCCCCAGATGCTGCTATCGCTAACGGCAACCTTTATCGCTAACATCGCGCGATCGGAGGGCTTTGCCTCTTTAACCCCGCCTGCCGCCGCAGATATAGAGCCGACAACGCCCCACGCAAAGGAAAGCTCTCCCATGACAATCAAAGTCGGTATCAACGGATTTGGCCGTATCGGCCGCTGCACCCTCAGCCATATCGCTGCTTCGGGGCGCGATGACATCGAGGTCGTCAAGCTCAACGCCACCGGGCCGCTGGAAACCGCCGCGCATCTGCTGAAATACGATTCCGTGCATGGCCGTTTTCCCGGCGAGATCAGCATCGGCGAGGGCAAGCTGAACCTCGGCCAGAACGATATCGAGGTGATGTCCACCTATGATCTCGATGCGCTCGACTGGTCCGGCTGCGACGTGGTGCTGGAATGTACCGGCAAGTTCAACGACGGCACCAAGGCCAAGGCGCATCTGGAACGCGGCGCCAAGCGGGTGCTGCTCTCCGCGCCGGGCAAGAATGTCGATCGCACCGTGGTTTTCGGCGTCAATGACGACGAGCTGCAGGTGTCCGACGTAATGGTCTCCAACGGCTCCTGCACCACCAACTGCCTCGCCCCGATCGCCAAGGTCCTGCACGAGGCGTTTGGCATCGAGAGCGGCGTGATGACCACGATCCATTCCTATACCGGCGACCAGCCGACGCTGGATCGCCGCCACAAGGATCTCTACCGCGCCCGGGCGGCCGCCATGGCAATGATCCCCACCAGCACCGGCGCCGCCAAGGCTCTGGGCGAGGTGCTGCCCGCGCTCAAGGGCAAGCTTGACGGCACCGCGATGCGCGTGCCGACGCCGAATGTCTCCGCCGTAGACCTCACCTTCACGGCCGGGCGCGATGTCACCGTGGAAGAGGTCAACGCCGCCGTGCGCGCCGCCGCCGAAGGGGCGATGAAGGGCGTGCTGGCCTATGATCCCGAGCCGAAAGTCTCCATCGACTTCAACCACACGGACGAAAGCTGCATCTTCGCGCCCGACCAGACACTGGTCGTCGGCGGCCGCACGGTGCGGGTGCTGTGCTGGTATGACAACGAATGGGGTTTCTCGGTGCGCATGGCCGATGTCGCCGTGGCGATGGGCAAGCTCGGCTGAGCAGCGCCCTGACAGCTTGCCCCCGCCCCCGACAGGATGTCATATCGGGGGCAAGCCAGAGCGGAGCCCGCGCCGATGACCAACCTGATCGCCCTCATTCTCGGCCTTGTCATCGTCGGCGCGCTGGCGCTCGACGGGCTGATCTACGGCAGCGAGCATTTCGTCTATCTCGGCAAGAAGTTCTTCGAGCTGATCGAATGGATGGCGTTCTGGCGCTGAGCGCGCCCGCCATTACCTCCCCCCGCCGTCGCCCCGCCGCCGATTGGATCGGCAGCGCGGTCAGGTCACGTGCCGCGCGATCGCCGCGCGGCAGACCGGTTCATCCCTTTTCGGAATACCGCTGCAACAGTGCTTCGCGTACCCGCGGGGTGACGAATTTGCTGATGTCACCATCGAGACGGGCGATTTCCTTGACCAGCTTGCTGGCAATCGCCTGGTGCTGGCCATCGGCCATGAGGAAGACGGTCTCGATCGAATCGTCCAACTGCCGGTTCATCCCGACCATCTGGTATTCATATTCGAAATCCGCCACCGCCCTCAGGCCGCGCACGATGATCTGCGCCCCGACGTCGCGGGCGCAGTCGATCAGCAGGTTCTCGAAAGGATGCACGACGATCTCGACGCCGGTCTGTTCGGCCAGCGCGGCACATTCCGCCTCGATCAACGCCACCCGCTGCTCGAGCCGGAACAACGGCCCCTTGTCGCGGTTGATGGCGACACCGATCACCAGCTTGTCGACCAGCCGCGCCGCGCGCTGGATAATGTCGATGTGACCCAGGGTGATCGGGTCGAACGTGCCGGGATAGAGGCCAATGCGCATCGGGCGGTCCTGCTCGGTTTAAGTTTCCGCAAGCAAGCATGTCACGGGCGCGGGCGCAAGCCGATTTGCGCCGCCCCGCGCGGGCTCAATGGCCCATGATCATGCCTTGCAAAGCGTCCTTTTCCATCGACAATTCCATCAGTCGCGCCTTGACCACATCGCCGATAGAGATCAGCCCGACCAGCCGCCCGTCCTCGAGCACCGGCATGTGACGGAAGCGCCCGTCGGTCATCTGCTGCAGGATGATATCGGCGCGGTCGTCGCGCTTGCAGGTCACCAGATCGCGGGTCATCAGGGTCTGAACGCTCTCATCGAGACAGCCGGAGCCCTTGCGCCCGAGTTCGCGCACGATATCGCGTTCCGACAGGATTCCGTCCGGGGTCTTGCCGTCGGCCGAGATCACCAGCGTACCGATACGTTTCTCCGACAACAGCTTGGCGGCCTCGGAGATCAGCATGTCGGGCGGCGAGGTGACCACCCCTTCGTCGGATTTGGACTTGAGTATCTGCGATACCAGCATATGCGCCTCCTGCTATGGCCCCGTGATTTCAGGGTCGCCGCAGCGCCGTATTCTGTCAAGCCTTTGCCTCGAGCCGTGCCACCTCGGCGCGCAGCCCGGCGCTGAGCCGCTCGGCAAAGCGGGACAGCCGCGGATTGCGCTGATCATCGGCATGGCGGATCAGGTAGAAGGCGCGTTTGATCGAGACGGCCCCGGTCAGGACGCGCCGCACGCCGGGGGCCGCGTCGAGGCAGAAATCATGCACAACGCCGATACCGTTGCCCTGGCGGATCATGTGCAGCTGCACCGAGACCGAATTCGACGCCAGCGGCACGCGCGCGATGCCGAGATCGGCGAGATAATCGAGCTCGCGGTCAAAGATCATGTCGGGAATATAACCGACGAGCCGGTGATCGCGCAGCGCCGCGATGCTGTCGGGCGCCGGGCGTTCGGCAAGATAGTGCGCGGCGGCCGCCAGGTGCAGGTGATAATCGGTGATCTTGTGCACCAGGAGCCGCCCGGCCGTCGGCGCGCTGACCCCGATCGCCATGTCGGCCTCGCGGCGCGAAAGATTGAACACCCGTGGCAGCGCCACGACCTGGATGTCGAGCTCCGGGTTCTCCGCCGCGATGGCACCGCAGACCTGGGGCAGCAGGAAATTGGCACAGCCATCCGGCGCACCGATGCGGATCTGTCCGCTGAGCCGGTCGCTTTGGCCCGAAAGCACGGCCGTGGCGGCGCGCATCGCCTGTTCGGCACGCTCCGCACGGACAAGCAGGTCCGCGCCCGCATCGGTCAGCGCATAGCCTTGCGGCGACTTGACGAAGAGTGCGACCTGCAGCGCCTTCTCCAGCCGCGCCACCCGGCGTCCGAGCGTGGCCGGATCGAGGCGCAGAAGCTTGCCCGCGCCCGACAGGCTCTGCTCGCGCGCCACCGCCAGGAAGAGGCGCAGGTCGTCCCAATTGTCATCCATATGCCGCCTCTTTCCGCGGTCCACGCGCCCTGCCCGCCCTGCCTGCTCTGCCGAAACTGTCAGCTGCGGAACACGGGGTTTTGCGTTTTTGCAAATCTATTTTGCCTTACTGCCTCTTTAACCTGTCTTTTTGCAAGCCTATCCTGCGCCGGACCAAGGAGGATCCCATGCAAGAACTGACCCATTACCTGAACGGCGAACATGTCAAAGGCACGTCCGGCCGTTTTGCCGACGTGATGAACCCGGCGACCGGCGAAGTGCAGGCCAAGGTGCCGCTGGCCAGCACCGAAGAGCTCGACAAGGCCGTGGAATATGCCGCCGCCGCACAGCCTGCCTGGGAGGCCACCAACCCGCAGCGCCGCGCCCGGGTGCTGATGAAGCTCGTCTCGCTGATCAACCGCGACATGGACAAGCTCGCCGAAGCGCTGAGCCGCGAACACGGCAAGACCCTGCCGGATGCCGCCGGTGACGTGCAGCGTGGGCTTGAAGTGGTGGAATATTGCATCGGCGCGCCGCAGATGCTGAAGGGTGAATTTACCGACAGCGCCGGCCCCGGCATCGACATGTATTCGATGCGCCAAGCACTCGGCGTCACCGCCGGGATCACCCCGTTCAACTTTCCCGCGATGATCCCGATGTGGATGTTCGCCCCCGCCATCGCCTGCGGCAACGCGTTCATCCTGAAACCCTCCGAACGCGACCCCTCCGTGCCGCTGATGCTGGCCGAGCTGGCCGAGGAAGCGGGCCTGCCCAAAGGCATCCTGCAGGTCGTCAACGGCGACAAGGAAGCGGTCGACGCGATCCTGCATCACGACGTGATCCAGTCGGTCGGCTTTGTCGGCTCGACCCCGATCGCGCAATATATCTATGCCACCGGCTGTGCGAACGGCAAGCGCGTGCAATGTTTCGGCGGCGCCAAGAACCACATGATCATCATGCCCGATGCCGATCTCGATCAGGCCGCGGATGCGCTGGTCGGCGCCGGGTACGGTGCCGCGGGCGAACGCTGCATGGCGATCTCGGTTGCGGTGCCGGTGGGGGATGAGACCGCCGACCGGTTGATCGAGAAGCTGGTGCCGCGCGTCGAGGCGCTGAAGGTCGGCCCTTATACCTCGGGCAATGACGTCGATTACGGCCCCGTCGTGACCGCCGCCGCCAAGGCCAATATCGAGCGCCTGGTGCAGACCGGCATCGATCAGGGCGCCAAGCTGGTGGTCGACGGGCGCGATTTCAAACTGCAGGGCTATGAAGAAGGCTTCTTCGTCGGGCCGCATCTGTTCGATCACGCGACGAAGGAGATGGACATCTATACCCAGGAGATCTTCGGCCCGGTGCTGACCTGCGTGCGCGCGCAGAATTACGAAGAGGCGCTGTCGCTGGCGATGGATCATGAATACGGCAACGGCACCGCGATCTATACCCGCGACGGCGACGCGGCGCGCGATTTCGCCAACCGCGTCAACATCGGCATGGTCGGTGTCAACGTGCCGATCCCGGTGCCGCTGGCCTATCACACTTTCGGCGGTTGGAAGAAATCCGCCTTCGGCGATCTCAACCAGCACGGGCCGGACGCGTTCAAGTTCTACACCCGCACCAAGACCGTCACAGCGCGCTGGCCGAGCGGCATCAAGGAAGGCGGCGAGTTCTCCATCCCGGTGATGGAATAAGCGCGACCCATCGGCGGAGCGGGCCCTTCGCCTGTTCCGCCGATGGGAGTATTTACAGCATAAAGAAGCTGGGACGCCGCAAAATTTCCGCAAGGATTGCCGGATAGGAGGGGCGCGACAAATCTCGGGAGGATGTGATGGATTTTGGACTGAGCGACGAGCAGCGCGCGATTTTCGACATGGCCCATGCCTTTGGCCAGGAGCAGATCGCGCCCTTTGCCCGCAATTGGGAGAAGGACGGCACGATCCCCAAGGAGCTCTGGCCGCAGATTGCCGAACTGGGGTTCGGCGGGCTCTATGTTTCGGAGGAGAGCGGCGGTTCGGGCCTGACGCGGCTGGATGCGACGCTGGTCTTCGAGGCGCTGTCGATGGCCTGCCCCTCGGTGGCGGCGTTCCTGTCGATCCACAACATGTGCGCCAAGATGATCGACAATTTCGGTTCCGATGCGCTGAAGGCGCGGGTGATGCCGGATGTGCTGGCGATGCACAAGGTGCTGTCCTATTGCCTCACGGAGCCGGGCTCGGGCTCGGATGCCGCGGCGCTCAAGACACGTGCCGTGCGCGACAACGAGGGCTATGTGCTGAACGGCAGCAAGGCGTTCATTTCGGGGGGCGGCTATTCGGATGGCTATGTAACCATGGTGCGCACCTCTGATGAGGGCGCGGCAGGGATCTCGACGCTCTATGTCGAGGACGGCACACGGGGGCTCAGCTTCGGGGGTCTGGAAGACAAGATGGGTTGGCGCAGCCAGCCGACGGCGCAGGTGCAATTCGACGATTGTCACGTCCCGGCCGGGAACCTGGTCGGCGAGGAGGGCAAGGGGTTCAAATACGCGATGGCGGGGCTCGATGGCGGGCGGCTCAATATCTCCGCCTGTTCGCTCGGCGCGGCGCAATCCGCCCTTGATGCCACACTCGATTACATGGGCGAGCGCAAGGCTTTCGGCCAGAGCATCGATCAGTTCCAGGCGCTGCAGTTCCGTCTTGCCGACATGGAAATCGAGCTGCAGGCGGCGCGGGTGTTCCTGCGTCAGGCGGCCTGGAAGCTCGACACCGGTGCACCGGACGCGAGCAAACATTGCGCCATGGCGAAGAAATTCGTCACCGAGGCGGGCAGCCGGATCGTCGATCAATGTCTGCAACTGCACGGCGGCTATGGCTATCTCGCCGATTACGGGATCGAGAAGCTGGTGCGCGATCTGCGGGTACATCAGATCCTTGAGGGCACCAACGAGATCATGCGCATGATCGTGGCCCGCGACATGCTGAAGAACCGATGAACGGCACCGGGATGAGCGATATCGATATCCGCGTCACCGGGCGCGCCGGGCGGATCACCCTGACCCGGCCACAGGCGCTGAATGCGCTCACCTATGAGATGTGTCTGGCCATCGAAGCGGCGATCGAGGGCTGGCGTGAGGATGGACGCGTCGCGCTGGTGATGCTCGATGCCGCCGGGGAGCGGGCCTTCTGTTCGGGCGGTGACATTGCCGAGCTCTACGCGCGCGGCAGGGCCGGTGATCATGCCTATGGCCAGCGGTTCTGGGCCGATGAATACCGGCTGAACCACAAGCTCTACAGCTATGACAAGCCGGTGGTCTCCTTCCTGCAGGGGTTCACCATGGGCGGCGGTGTCGGCATTGGCTGTCACGGCTCGCACCGGGTAGTCGGCGAAAGCAGCCGGATCGCCATGCCGGAATGCGGTATCGGGCTGGTGCCGGATGTCGGTGGATCGCGGCTGCTGGCCGGGGCGCCGGGGCGGCTCGGGGAATATCTTGGCACCACCGGGGCGCGGATGGCGGCAGGCGATGCGATCCGTGCCGGGTTTGCCGACATGTTCATGCCCGAGGCGGAATGGCCGGGGCTGATTGCGGCGCTGGAACAGACCGGCGATGTTGCATTGCTGGATGCGGCGGCGGGGCCTGCGCCGGAGGCCGGTCTGGCCGCGCGGCAGGCACAGATCGATGCCTGGTTCGCGCCCGGATCGCGCGCGCAGATCCATGCGCGGCTGGAGGAGGCCGACGGCGATTTCGCCGCCGAGACGCTGAATCTCTTCGAACGCGGCGCGCCGCTGTCGCAGGCCTGCGCGCTGGAGATGCTTGCGCGTCTGCGGGCCGGGGGGCCGGATATGCGCGCGGCGCTGGCGCTTGAATATCGCTTCACCTGGCGGGCGCAGGCGCAGGGCGATTTCCTCGAAGGGATCCGCGCCGCGATCATCGACAAGGACCGCCAGCCGCGCTGGCAATATGGCGATGGCAATGTGCCGGACGCCGCCGTCGCGGCGATGCTGGCCGATCTCGGCGAGAATGAATTGAACTTGGAGGAATGAGCATGGGTGAACTGACAATCGGCTTCATCGGTCTGGGCAACATGGGCGCGCCGATGGCGGCAAACCTGGCCAAGGCGGGACACAGGCTGCGCGGCTATGACGTCGCCGGGACCAGCGCCGAGGGCGTCGAACAGGTCGCCGATATCGCCACGGCGGCAGCGGGCGCCGATGTGGTGATCACCATGCTGCCGAACGGTGCCATCCTGCGCAAGGTCGCGGCGAAGCTGATTCCGCATATGTCGGAGGGCAGCCTGTTCATCGATTGCTCGACCGTCGATGTGGAAAGCGCCCGCGAGACGGCCGATGCGGCGCAGAAGGCGGGGATCCTCGCTGTGGATGCGCCGGTCTCGGGCGGCATCGGCGGCGCGGCGGCGGGAACGTTGACCTTCATGGCGGGTGGCTCCGACGCGGCCTTTGCCCGCGCGGAACCGCTGTTTGACATCATGGGGCAGAAGGCCGTGCATTGCGGCGCTCCCGGTGCCGGTCAGGCCGCGAAGATCTGTAACAACATGATCCTCGGGGTCACCATGATCGCCACCTGCGAGGCCTTTGCGCTGGCCGACAAGCTCGGGCTCGACCGGCAGAAAATGTTCGACGTGGTTTCGACCTCCTCGGGCTATTCCTGGTCGATGAACGCCTATTGCCCCGCACCCGGTGTCGGACCGCAATCACCTGCCGACAATGACTACAAGCCCGGTTTCGCCGCCGAGCTGATGCTGAAGGATCTCGGCCTGTCACAGCAGGCGGCGGCGCTTGCCGATGCCGACACGCCGATGGGCGCGCTGGCACAGGCGCTCTATGCGCGCTTCGTCGAGGAGGAAGACGGCAAGGGCATGGATTTCTCCGCCATGCTGCCCCGGTTCGAGAAACGCGGCCGCGACGGTTGATCGCGCCGTGGAACCCGGCCCGGGCGCCCGGTGTTCCAATGGAAAGGTCCGGGTGCTGCGCCCCGGACGCGTTATCGGGGTGCAGAATTCTGCGGCACCCCTGCCAATCGGGAGTTCCAAGTGAAATATCGTAATGTCGCCCTTGCCACCATGTTCATCGGCATGCTGACCCCGCAAGTACAGGCCGCCACATCCCTGCCCCAGACCTCGCCTTACGCGCTCACGGCGGCGCTGGGGGCCGACTTGCCGTTGGTGCAGGTCAAGGAGGGCAAGGAGGGCAAGGGCCACAAGAAGGCTGAAAAGAAGGCGCACAAGAATGCCGAGAAGAAGCGTAAGGACATTCGCAAGCAGCGTGAGAAGGCCGAAAAGAAGCGCCACAAGGAGCTGAAGAAGGCGGCCGAGGAACGCGGGAAGGATATCAAAAAGGCGAACAAACACGCCGAGAAACGCGCCAAGGAGCGCCGCAAGAGCTGGGATACGCCGGAGCAGCGACAGGAACGTGCCGAGACGATCCTGAACGTCCCGGCCCCCGAAAAGCGCGATATGACCGCCCTGCTCGCCGCCGTGCCGCTGGCCCTGCTTGGCAAGGAGGTGATCTTTGCCGATGTGCCGGAAGAGCGGCTGCTGACCTATCGCAATTGCCCGCCCGGGCTGGCCAAGAAGGATCCGCCCTGCGTCCCCCCCGGCCTTGCCGACAAGGGCGTGACATATGAGCAATGGGTGTCCTATGACGATGAGGAGATTGATCGGCTCCTGCGCGAGGAAAGCCGTCAGTATCGCGACGATGCGGTCACTCCCGAAGATGATGTGCTGCTGCTCAGTTCGAGCCAGATCGCGGATCTCTATGACCTGCGCTCGGCCCCCGCGGGCAAGCGCTATGCATTGATCGACGGCCAGCCGGTGTTGCTGAGCGACGAGGATTACAGCTCGTTGCTGCGGATCAATGATCTGGCGCGGGTCGATACCCTTCCGGGCGATCTGCGCATCGCGCCGACCGCGGCCCTGACCCAGCAGGAATTGCGCCAGACCTACCGCCTGCCGGAACTCGAACCAGGCTATAATTATGCGGTGATCAATGGCGAATTGGTGACCCTGGCCGACAGCGCCTTCGAGACCCTGCAGCTGATCCGCATGGCCCGCGCGGTTTTCTGATCGCGCTTGCAAACGGCATAAATGAAAGGGCGCCGCGCAGGGCGCCCTTCGTCATTCCGCCGCGACCTTCTCGCGTTTCTTGGTGAGCATCGGCTTGAGATAGTGACCAGTGTAGCTCTCGGCGACCTCCGCCACCTCTTCGGGTGTGCCGGTCGCCACCACCATACCCCCGCCATCGCCGCCCTCGGGACCGATGTCGATGATATGATCCGCGGTCTTCACCACGTCGAGGTTATGTTCGATCACCACCACCGAATTGCCCTGATCGACCAGCTCGTGCAGCACTTCCAGCAGCTTGCGCACATCCTCGAAATGCAGACCCGTGGTCGGCTCGTCGAGGATATAGAGCGTGCGCCCGGTCGAGCGTTTGCTGAGCTCTTTCGAAAGCTTCACGCGCTGTGCCTCACCGCCCGAAAGCGTCGTCGCCTGCTGGCCGACCTTGATATAGCCCAGTCCGACCCGCATCAGCGCATCCATTTTCTCGCGGATGCTCGGCACCGCGGCGAAGAAGGTCTGCGCATCCTCCACCGTCATGTCGAGCACATCCGCGATGGACTTACCCTTGAACTTGATCTCGAGCGTCTCGCGGTTGTAGCGCGCGCCCTTGCAGGTTTCGCATTCGACATAGACATCCGGCAGGAAGTGCATCTCGATCTTGATGACCCCGTCGCCCTGACAGGCCTCGCAGCGCCCGCCCTTGACGTTGAAGGAGAAGCGCCCCGGCTTGTAGCCGCGCGCCTTGGCCTCCGGCAGCCCGGCGAACCAGTCGCGGATCGGGGTGAAGGCACCGGTGTAAGTCGCCGGATTCGACCGCGGCGTGCGCCCGATGGGGCGCTGATCGATGTCGATCACCTTGTCGAGATGCTCCAGCCCCTTGATGGTCTCGCAGGGCGCCGGGGTCTGGCGCGCGCCGTTGAGGTTCATCGAGGCGGTCTTGAACAGCGTTTCGATGGTCAGCGTCGACTTGCCGCCCCCCGACACGCCGGTGACGCAGACGAACTTGCCGAGCGGGAATTCCGCAGTGACGTTCTTGAGGTTGTTGCCGGTGGCCTTGACCACCTTGAGTTTCTTCCTGTTGCCCTTGCGCCGCGTGGCGGGCACCGCGATCTCCCGCGCGCCGGTCAGATATTGACCGGTGATCGAATTGACATCCGCCGCGACTTCGCCAGGCGTTCCGTGGCTCACCACCTGCCCGCCATGCACCCCAGCACCGGGGCCGATGTCAAAGACGTAATCCGCCTCGCGGATCGCCTCTTCGTCATGCTCGACCACGATCACCGTATTGCCCTGATCGCGCAGGTTCTTCAGCGTCAGCAGCAAGCGGTCGTTGTCACGCTGGTGCAACCCGATGGAGGGCTCGTCGAGCACGTAAAGCACTCCGGTCAGACCGGAGCCGATCTGGCTGGCCAGACGGATGCGCTGGCTCTCGCCGCCGCTTAATGTACCGGATGAACGTGACAGCGTAAGGTATTCCAACCCCACGTTATTCAGAAAACCGAGCCGCTCTCGGATCTCCTTCAGAATGGCCTTGCCGATCTCGTTCTTCTGCTGGCTCAGATGTTCCGGCACGCTGACGCACCAATCATGCGCCTCGCGGATCGACATCTGCACTACCTCACCCACATGCAGCCCGGCGATCTTCACCGCCAGCGCCTCGGGGCGCAGACGATAGCCGTTGCAGGTGCCGCAAGGGCGGTTATTCTGATAGCGCTCGAATTCCTCGCGGACCCAGTTGCTGTCGGTCTCGCGGTAGCGCCGCTCCATATTTGGAATGACGCCTTCGAAAACCCGGCTCACCTCATAGACCCGGCCGCCCTCGTCATAGCGGAACTTGATCTCTTCCTTGCCGGAGCCATAGAGGAAGACCTGCTGCACCTTCTCGGGCAGGTCCTTCCAGCGGGTCTGCTGATTGAACTGGTAGTGCTTGGCAATCGCCTCGATCGTCTGTTTGAAATAGGGCGACTTGCCCTTCCGCCACGGTGCCAGCGCGCCGTCGTAGATCTTCAGGTTCTGGTCCGGCACCACCAGTCGCTCGTCGAAGAACAACTCGACCCCGAGACCGTCGCAGGAGGGACAGGCCCCGAAAGGCGCGTTGAAGGAGAACAGCCGCGGCTCGATCTCGGGAATGGTGAAACCGCTGACCGGGCAGGCGAATTTCTCGGAAAATGTATGCCGCTCCGGCTCGCCCTCGCTCGGCGCTGATTCGAGAATGGCAATGCCGTCGGCCAGATCGAGCGCGGTGCGCAGGCTGTCAGCCAGCCGCGTCTCCAGCCCCTCGCGCACCACCAGCCGGTCCACCACGACGTCGATGTCATGGCGGAATTTCTTGTCCAGCGTCGGCGGCTCATCCAGCTCGTGGAACTCGCCGTTGACCTTGACCCGCTGAAAGCCGGATTTGCGCAGCTCGAGGAATTCCTTGCGGTACTCACCTTTGCGGTCGCGCACGATGGGCGCCAGCAGATAGGCGCGGGTGCCCTCCTCCATCGCCATGATCCGGTCCACCATATCCTGCACCTGCTGTGCCTCGATGGGCTTGCCGGTGGCGGGGGAATAGGGCGTGCCGACCCGCGCGAAAAGCAGACGCATGTAGTCGTAGATCTCGGTCACCGTGCCGACGGTCGAGCGCGGGTTCTTCGAGGTGGTCTTCTGCTCGATGGAAATCGCCGGGGAGAGCCCGCTGATGTGATCGACATCGGGTTTCTGCATCATGTCGAGGAACTGGCGCGCATAGGCCGAGAGCGATTCGACATAGCGGCGCTGGCCTTCGGCATAGATCGTGTCGAATGCCAGGCTCGACTTGCCCGAGCCCGAAAGCCCGGTGATCACCACCAACCGGTCGCGCGGGATATCCACGTCGATGTTCTTGAGATTGTGCTCGCGCGCGCCGCGCACTTCGATGTTCTTCAGCTCGGCCATATATCCCCCACGGATCGAAGCCTTACAGATAGTGCATGGCCGGGGCTTCTCCAACCCCGGCAGGAACACAAATGGAACATTTTAAAGGCGCGACAGGCGGGCGGCATTCAACCGCCCGTGCGGGGTCACATGTGGATCACGCGGCCATAGGCGTCGAGCACCGATTCATGCATCATCTCGCTCAGGGTCGGATGCGGGAAGACGGTGTTCATCAGGTCTTCTTCGGTGGTTTCGAGCTGCCGCCCGACCACATAGCCCTGGATCAGCTCGGTCACTTCCGCCCCGATCATATGGGCGCCGAGCAGCTCGCCGGTCTTGGCGTCGAACACGGTCTTGACCAGCCCCTCCTGCTCGCCGAGCGCGATCGCTTTGCCGTTGCCGATGAAGGGGAACTTGCCGACCTTGACCTCATAGCCGAGCTCCTTTGCCTTGGCCTCCGAATAGCCGACCGAAGCGACCTGCGGATGACAATAGGTGCAGCCCGCGATGCTCTCCGGCTTGACCGGATGCGGATGTTTCCCGGCGATCAGCTCGGCCACCATCACCCCTTCGTGGCTCGCCTTATGCGCCAGCCAGGGCGCGCCGGCGATGTCACCGATGGCATAGAGCCCCTCGACGCCGGTGCGGCAATATTCATCCGTCACCACATGGGTCCGGTCCACCTTGACGCCGAGCTCCTCGAGCCCCAGCCCTTCGACATTGCCGACGATGCCGACCGCCGAAATCACCGTATCGAATTCGTGTTTCTCGATCTTGCCGCCGATCTCGATATGCGCGGTGACCGTGCCCTTGCCCCGGTCGAGCTGTTTGACCATGGCCTTTTGCATGATCTTCATGCCCTGTTTCTCGAACGCCTTCTTGGCGAAGGCCGAAATCTCGGCGTCCTCCACCGGCAGCACCCGGTCCATCACCTCAACCACCGTCGTATCGGCGCCGAGCGTGTTGTAGAAACTGGCGAATTCGATGCCGATGGCGCCGGAGCCGATGACCAGCAGCTTCTTGGGCATATGCGGCGGCTGCAGCGCGTGTTTATAGGTCCAGACCTGTTTGCCATCGGCCTCAAGCCCCGGCAATTCGCGCGCCCGCGCGCCGGTGGCGAGCACGATGTTCCTGGCGCTCAGTTCTTCGCTGCCCTTGTCGGTCTTGATGCTGACCTTGCCTTTGCCGGGCAGGGTCGCGGCGCCCATGAACACTTCGATCTTGTTCTTCTTCATCAGATGGCCGATTCCGCCCGAAAGCTGCCCCGCCACTTTGCGCGAGCGTTTCACCACCGCCTCGAGATCATAGTCGATGCCCTCCGCTTTCAGCCCGAATTCCTTGGCCCGGTGCATCAGATGAAAAACCTCCGAAGAGCGCAGCAGCGCCTTGGTCGGGATACAGCCCCAGTTGAGACAGATGCCGCCGAGATGCTCGCGCTCGACGATCGCCACCTTCATACCGAGCTGCGCGCCCCGGATGGCCGCGACATAGCCGCCGGGCCCGGCGCCGATCACGACAAGATCAAAGGATTTCGCAGCCATATGGGGAACCTCGCTCAGTGGGACGCAAATATAGTTTACCGTTAAACTATATTCGCGCGCACCACAACCGCGAGATCATCACCCGCAGGAAGCCGCTCAGGCAGCTTCCTTGGCACGCAGCTGGCGCAGGGTCATGCCATAGCCGCCGGAGGCGATATAGTCGCGCTCCAGCGCCGTGAACGGCCGATTGAGCGCCTCGTTGCGGTAGGGGAAGCGGCCGAATTGACGGATCACCGCGCGATGGGCGCGGGCATGGACGAGATTGCTCTCGCGGCCGCTGTGCATCCGCTCGACGATCAGCCGCACGCAGCGATCTTGATCGCAGAGGTTCTCCGAATGCATGAGCGGCAGGTAGAAGAACTGCCGCGCGGGTTCGTCGATGCGCAGGTCCCAGCCCTTCTCGATGGCGGATTTCGCGGCAGCGAGCGCGATGTGATCGCTGTGAAACGCCTTGCCCTGCCCTCGGAACATGTTGCGCGGAAACTGGTCCATGAGGATGATATAGGCCAGCGCGCCGCTCGGATAGGTCAACCAGAGGGAGAACTTTCCTTCACAGGCCGCGTTCCAGCTCTCCTCGAATTTCTCCCGGACGCGCTTGTCCAATGCGGCACTTGAATCGTACCACCCCTTCGGACCGACATCGTCCAGCCAGAATTCAAGCACTTCCTCGGGGCTCACCATTTTGCGCACTCCTCTGACGCTTTGGTCAAGTCATTATAGCTTAACGCTTATTCCAGCTGGTTTCATAGTCACGAATTGCAACATCGCCGACATTGTTAACGTTATCATTGGTTGCTTTCCCCCTCCTGTTCGGTCTCGATCGCGTATTCCTGCGCAATCTCCACGGCAACCGCTGTGGCGGAGGCATAGATCGGCACGTAATTGCCGGTCTCCTCCACGGGCACCGCGGCACGCTGGGTCGCGCGGTAGGCGGCATAGGCAGCCAACAGCACGAAGAGCAGCGCCGTGAACAAGTAGAACGCGCCGGGCCCCAACGCTGTTCCCATCAGCCAGCCGGTGATGATCGGGCCGAGGATGGCGCCCAAGCCATTGATAAATATCATCCCGCCGGAGGCAGCCGCCATATCCTCATGTTGCAGGAAGTCATTGGTATGGGCGATCAGCAGCGAGTAGAGCGGGTTTGACATGCCGCCCACCACGAAGGCCGAGACCAGCAGGATCGGGAAGACATGACCGAGCATCATGCCGAGCACGGAGCCCCCGGCCCCGACCAGCGAGACCATCACGATCAGGGCACGCCGGTCCATCCGGTCGGAGATGTAGCCGATCGGATATTGCAAGATCACGGCGCCGACGAAAAACATCGCCACGAAGGTCGAAATCTGCGCCACGCTGAGCCCCGCCTCGGCACCGTAGACCGAAGCCATGCCGAATTGCGCGGAGAAGACGCCGCCGAGCAGAAACATGCCGACACAACCCAGAGGAGAATATCCGGCCAGTTCGCGCAGGCTCATCGGCTTTGTCGTGTCAAAGGCCGGAGTCGGGCTGATCGACAGCAGGATCGGGGTCACCGCGATGGAGACCAGCACCGAGGGGATCACGAAGAGCACGAAGCCGGAGGGATCGGCGGTCAGCAGCAGCGCCTGGGCAATGACGATGCCGAGGGTCTGCACGATCATGTAGAGCGACAGCGCCTGGCCGCGGTTCTCGTTGGTGGCGGCGTTGTTGAGCCAGCTTTCCGCGGTGACATAGACGGCGGAGAAACAGAAGCCGATCAACACCCGGCCCAGCGACCAGACGATGGTGTTGGGAAAGGTCGGATAGATGATCATCACCGCCGAGATCAGCGAGGCCAGCGCCGCGAAAACCCGCACGTGACCGACCCGACGGATCATCCCCGGCGCCATGCGCGAGCCGCCGAGGAAGCCGAGGAAATAGGCCGACATGACCACCGACATCTGAAAGGTCGAGAAATCCTCGATTCCGCCGCGAATACCGAGCAGCGTGCCCTGCATGCCGTTACCGACCATCAGCAGGCACATGCCCAGCAAAAGCGCCCATGCGCTGGATAGCACCTGTAACATAAACCGAATCCCCTTAGCCTTCTGACCCCTCACTGACGATGTTGCCGCCCCGCGTCAGCCCCCAAAGCGACATTAAGTCGGTCGTTCCCGCCGACCTTCAGGGCCGCGGAATCAAGAGCGATGCATCGCCATAGGAGAAAAAGCGATATTCTTCAGCGATTGCATGATCATAGATGCGCCGCACCTCCGCCACGCCGAGCAGCGCGGAAACCAGCATCATCAGCGTCGAGCGCGGCAGGTGGAAATTGGTCATCAGCGCATCGGTAATGTTGAAGGTGAACCCCGGGGTGATGAAAATATCCGTATCGCCTTCCCAGGGCGCGATCTCGCCCCCGCGCGCCGCCGTCTCGATCAGCCGCAGCGCCGTGGTGCCGACCGGGATCACCCGGCCGCCCGCTGCCTTCGTCGCGGCGATCTTCTCTGCCGCGGCGGCGCTGACCTGGCCCCATTCGGCATGCATCTTGTGTTCGCTGATGTCATCGACCTTGACCGGCAGGAACGTCCCGGCACCGACATGCAGCGTGACATGGGCGAATTCAACGCCCTTGGCGGCCAGCGCGGTCAGCAGCGGCGCATCGAAATGCAGCGAGGCGGTGGGCGCCGCGACGGCACCGGAATGACGCGCGAAGACGGTCTGGTAATCGGTCATGTCCTGCGCATCGGCCGCGCGTTTGGCGGCGATATAGGGCGGCAGCGGCATCGCTCCGGCGGCGTTCAGCGCGGCGTCGAAATCATCGCCGCTGCAATTGAAGCGCAGATGCCCCTGCCCCTCCTCGACCCGTTCGAGCGTCGCGCGCAGATCCTCGCTGAAAATGACCTCCTCACCGGGCCGGAGCTTGCGCAGCGGTTTGATCAGCGCGGCCCAGGTGCCGTCGCCGCGGGGCTCGAGCAGGGTCGCCTCGATCTTCGCCTGCACCTTCCCTTGCGCGGAATCCCGGCTGCGCAGCCCGCTCAGCCGCGCCGGGATCACCTTCGTATCGTTGAGCACCAGCAGATCGCCCGGCTCCAGCCAGTCCGGCAGATCGGTGACCTGACGATCATGGATCGCCCCCTCCGCCGCCACCAGCAGCCGCGCCGAGGAGCGCGGCACGGCGGGGCGCGTCGCGATCAGGGTTTCGGGCAGGTCGAAGTCAAAATCCGAAAGTTTCATGGCAGAGCGCTTAGCGCCCTCCGTAGGGTCCGGCAACCGTATTATCCCGGTGGGCGGGCACATGTCGCGGCCGCGGCTGCGGCGCCGGGTCGCGCGGGCGCTGTGCCGCGCCTTCGACGGGGGGCAGCTCGGGCGGCGGGGCGCGGAAGATCTCGCGAAACATCCCCGGCGTCAGCGCCGAGAGCGGATTGACCGACACCTGCGGCGCCGCCGCGCTGCCGCCGAGATTGTAGTTGAACCCGATCAGCCCTTCGCCCTTGCGGGTCAGGAAGGAGCCGATACTGTTGAGCATATAGACCGGCGAGACCACGCCCTGCATGTCGATGAGCCCGGATTCGAGCGCATAGATCCCGTCCATGGAAATCCCCATCGAGGCACCGATGGCGCTGGCCTTGCTGAGGGTGATCTGTGCCGGGGTGAGGCGGAAATCGGCCTCCACCTCGTCGAAATAGATCCCGTCGCCGTTGAGCTCGTTGATCAGCCCGACCACCGACACCGCGTTAAGCAGCGCCGCCATCGCCGGAGCGTTCCGGATCCGCACGTCGCTGATCGCGAGCTGCCCGTCAAAGGCGCCGCCGCTGCCGACCGGCAGCAGGGTCAGCTCCAGCGCGCCGCCCACCACCTGCTCGGCCAGCCCCGCCGAGCGCAGCACCGCGCCCGCATCGGGGCTCAGCAGCCGCACCGCGCTGCGCCCGTTCTGCGGAATCACCCGGCCTTCTACCGGCGCGCCACCGTTGAGCCGCGCGGTGAAACTGCCATCGAGCCCGCCCTGCGTGGCGAAGCTGCCCTGCATCTGCGTCAGCGCGATCTTGTCGGTGATCTGCAACCGCGCCAGCGACAGCAGCAGCGGCGGGCCGGGCGGACCGCGCGTCGGGCTCTTGCCGAATTTCGCGCGCCGCATGTCGAGCGTGCCGCCGCGCAGCGCCACCTGCACGGGGCGCCCCTTGCCCTGTCCAATGAGATCGACCGGCACATCGAGCCAGCCGTCGAGCGCCACCCTCTCGAAGCGCAGCCGCTCCAGCGAACCGGCCTCGGTCAGGCTGATGGCGCCTTTCGCACTCAGCCCGGCCCCGGCGATCTCCAGTTTCTCGACCTGCGGCACCGCACCCAGTGTGCCGGAGAGCGAAAGCCTGCCCGACTGCGCCGCCGGTTTGACCCAGGCGAGCTGCGGCACCGCGAGACGCAGGCCGGTGAGATCGGACTCGAGCGAGAAACGCGGCGGGTTGCCCTTGTGCAGATCGACCCGGATCGTTCCGCTGCCGCGTCCCGACAGCGTGCCCGGCGGCAGCGCGATATCGAAGGCATCGAGCGTCTGCGGGCTCAGCGCGATACTGCCCTGCAGGCTGCTGCGGTCCGAGCCCGGCCCGATCGCCTGCGCCCATGCCCCCTCGAAGGGCACGCCGTCGAGTCGCGCCTTGCCGCCGATGCTGACCTGCGTGTTGTCGGCCGTCAGTTCGAGCTCGGCCGCGCGCAGATCGCGCCCCTTGACCAGCCGGTCGCTGCTCAGATCCTCCAGATTGCCGGTGACGTGATATTCGACATCCTTGGGCTTGCCGCCTTTCTTCAGGGGGAAGGCCAGCGTCCCTTCCAACCGGGCGCGGCCATCGGCCAGCGTGACCGGCAGGCCGGTGCGGTCCATCACCGACATCGGCGGCCGGTTGAGCAGCGCCAGCGCCGCCGTCAGGCTCGAGTCGGTCCGCAGCCGCACGATCGCCGGGGCGCCGTCCTTGACCTTGACATCAGGCATGATGAAGGCAGACCCGTCGAGCGTCACCGCCCCGCCCTGCGGCGCGATCACCTCGCCCTGATCAACAGCGACGACGAAACGATCCCCAATCAGGCTGGCATGGCCCCGGCCGCCGGTGATCAGCGGCATGGTCTTCATGAACCGCACGCTGGCCGCCTCGAAATCGAAGGCCATGTAGGGCTGCGGCGGATGATCGGGGGCGAGGCGCAGCGCCAGGTCGATGTCGCGCAGCATCCCGTCGCGCACGTTCTCCACCACCCAGCGCCGGGTCTTGGGTTTCAGCGCCTCGGGCCACAGCTCCAGCAGCCGTTCCGGCGCGATCCCGTCGAGCCCGCCATCGAGCGCCAGGCGCCAGCCCTCCGGTTCGGCACGCAGCGCGCCGTCGATCTGCAACACCTGCCCCTGATCGCGGATCTGCAGGCGCCCGAGCTCCACGCGAAACGGGTCGAACCGCACCTGCACGTCGATCTCTGCCTCCGACAGCGCCACCGGCGCCGGGTAGAGCTCACCGGGATTGGCAACAAGATCGTTGAGCCGGAACTGCGCGACCAGGGCGTCGAGCCTGCCCTCGCCGATCCCGTCGAGCCGGGCGCTGCCGCTGGCCTTCCCGCTGACCCATTTGCTGTCGAGCGACAATTCGTCGAAATGCAGCATCCGCCGCGACGGCTGATAGCGGAAATAGCTGCGCGCGCCCTCGAAGGGGATCGCCCTGGTGCCGTCATTGGGCTGCAATACCCCCGCGCCGATCTGCAACGTGGCATTGAGCGGCGCGAAACGTCCGTCGGACCGCAACCCGCTGCGCACCGAGCCCGAGATCGGCGCGCGCAGCACGTCGAGCCAGGCGAAGACCGGACTCTGTGCCGCGATGTCGCGCGCCGCGACCCCGTCAAAGGACACGCCGAACGCCGCCGCCGTCTCGCCGATCCGGCTGTCGTAGTTAGCGCTGAGCGAGGCCACCCCGGCTCCGCCGCCGAGCAGGGCGAGATCCGCCGCCAACGCCAGGTGATCGTCCTCCCGGCTCAGGCTCAGCCGCCCGCCGTCGATCGTCCAGCCGCGCTGCGAGACGGCATCTTCGTAGCGCAGGGTCAATGCCTGCAGATCGACGCTGCGCAGCGCCTGCAGGCTCGGCTGCTGCAGCACTTCGTCGATACCGCCGATCAACTCCGGCACCGTTCCGGCCCGGCGCATCGGCGGACGCGGCCCGGCCCCGGCGCTGAGCGCCACACGGCCCTCAGCATCCCGCCGCAGGGTCACGAAAACCCCCGACAGCGCCAGCCGCCGCGGCTGGATCTCGCCGCGCAACAGCGGTTCGAAGGCAAAACTCGCGCGGATCTCGTTGAAGCTGACGATCTCCGCCCCCGCCGGGCTGCGCAGCACAACGTCCCGCAAGCGCACGCGGGGCCGCCAGCCCTCGTCGAGCACAAAGACCATCTCCCCGAAACTCACCCGTGCCTGGGGCATCGCCGTGGCGATCCGCGTCTCGATCCGCTGCTGCAGCCAATGGGGCGGGCTGAGCGGGCGGCCGATCATCAGCATCACGGCTCCCGCCGCCACGCCTGCGAACACCAGCACGCCAATCAGCGACCAAAGTCCTGCACGGCGCAGCTTCGGGCGTCGGCGCTTTCGCGGTGCGTCCGGCTCCGGCGCGGGGGACGACGCGGCGGCGGGCTCGGCCTCGGCCGCTGGGTCAGGGCTGTTTTCGGTCATGCCACCGTCGTTTTCGCGCCACTGGTCATTTCAACTTGCAATACCGGCTCAGTATGGCAGTCCATCCCGGTGCTTCCAAGCGCCTTGCGCCCGCCCCGGCCGTTATAGAAACTGGGGCGCCGCCCGAACATGGAAAGAGAGACATGCCCGCAATATCCGATCCCGCACCCGACTTCACCCTGCCTGCCAGCACCGGCGGCGAAGTTGCGCTCAGCGCGCTACGCGGCGCGCCCGTGGTGCTGTTCTTCTATCCGCGCGACGACACGCCGGGCTGCACGAAGGAGTCGATCGCCTTTTCGCAGCTTCTTCCCGAATTCGCGGCCAAGGGCGCGCATGTCTTCGGCATTTCGCGCGATTCGATCGTCAAGCACGAGAAATTCGCCGCCAAGCATGACCTCGCCGTGCCGCTGCTATCGGATACCGACGGCGCCGTGACGGAGGCCTATGACGTCTGGGTCGAGAAAAACATGTATGGCCGCAAGTCGATGGGGATCGAGCGCGCCACCTATCTGATCGACGCATCCGGCAATATCGCGCAGATCTGGCGCAAGGTGAAGGTGCCCGGCCATGCGGAGGCGGTGCTCGACGCGCTGCGCGCGCTGTGACGCCGCTGGCCGAGATGGCCGAAGCGGTGCTGCGCTGCGCCGATGGCCGCGAGAAAACCGCCCTGTCCCGCCGTTTCGCGGCGCAGTGGCAGGCGGCACGGGCGGCCGGGGAAACCCCCGAGATCGGCCACGCCGCCCCGCCGATGCATCCCGCGCGCGCGCAGGCCCCGGCCCTGCTGAGCCCGCGCGACGTGCCGCGCCGCCGCCCCGGGACGCCGGAGGGGCGCATTGCGCTCCTGCATGCGGTGGCGCATATCGAACTCAACGCGGTGGATCTGCACTGGGACATCATCGCGCGGTTCTGCGACACCCGGCTGCCGATGGGCTTTTATGACGACTGGGTGCGCGCTGCGGATGAAGAATCCAAGCATTTCAACCTGATGTGCGATTGTCTTGAAGCGGCTGGAAGCCATTACGGGGCGCTGCCTGCCCATGCGGGCATGTGGCGCGCGGCCGAGGATACGGCGACGGATCTGATGGGTCGCCTCGCCGTGGTGCCGATGGTGCTCGAGGCACGCGGGCTCGATGTGACGCCGGGGATGATCGAGGTGTTCCGTCGCGCCAGAGAGGCGGATGCGGTCACCGCGCTGGAGACGATCTATGCCGAGGAAGTGTCGCATGTGGCCTATGGCAGCAAGTGGTTCCACTTCCTCTGCGGACGCCATGACGAGGATCCCAAGGAGCGTTTCCACGCGCTGGTGCGTCAGTATTTCCATGGCGCGCTGAAGCCGCCGTTTAACGAGGAGAAACGCGCCGAGGCGGGGATCCCGCCGGATTTCTACTGGCCGCTCAGCGAAGACTTCCGCGACTGAGCCGCCGTCCGCATGACGCAAGTCGTTGGAACAGGCGAATATTTGCTCATGGCCCGCAAACCGGTGGATTGGCGCCCAGCCCCCGTTCAACAGGGTTGCCTCGCGCAAAGTCACTATATATGCACTTTGCGGGACGGGCGCTGCGACCGCATCCACGCGCCTATTGAGGGATGTTAGAGGGATAGACGCGTGCGCACCAGGCTTGCCATCAAGACCCATGCCATACTTGAGCATTGCTTTCCCGAACGCCGCGTGTTCCTCAAATCCGACAATGACACCCGCTTCATCCGACTGCGTCCGGCTACCCAGCTGATCGTCGCGGCGGGCTGCACGCTTCTGGTGTCCTGGGCGATCATCGCCACCGCGGTGGTGCTGATGGACTCGATCGGTTCGGGCAATTTCCGCGAACAGGCCAAGCGCGATCAGCGTACCTATCAGGCAAGGCTCAACGATCTCTCCGCGCAGCGCGACGGGCGGGCCGAGGAGGCGCTGGCGGCGCAGGAGCGGTTCAATGCGGCGCTGAAGCAGATCTCGGTCATGCAGTCCGAATTGCTCGCCTCGGAGACAAGGCGCCGCGAGCTCGAGACCGGGATCGAGGTGATCCAGTCCACCCTGCGCGATACGATGAAGGACCGCGAGGCGGCCCGCACCCAGCTTGCCGAGCTCGAAGGCGCCATGGAGAACGGCGACGGCGGCGCGCCGCAGACGGCTGCGAACGGCGCGCCGGTGGATTTCATGGCCAAGGCGCTGGCCGAGACCGCGGCGGAGCGCGACAAGGTGATCGCCGATGCCCAGGACGCCCTGCTCCATGCCGAGGAATTGTCCCACAAGATCGCGCTGATGCAGGATCAGAACGACACGATCTTCCGCCAGCTCGAAGAGGCGATGACGGTTTCGGTAAAGCCGCTAGACAAGATGTTCCGCAAGGCCGGCCTGCCGACGGATCGCATTCTCGACACGGTGCGGCGCGGCTATTCCGGTCAGGGCGGGCCGATGGCGCCGCTGTCCTTCAGCACCCGGGGCGAGGTTCCCTCCCCCGACACGACCCGCGCCAACCGCCTGCTCGGGCAGATGGACCAGCTCAACCTCTACCGCATCGCCGCGCAGAAGGCGCCCTTCGCGAGCCCGGTGAAGACCGCCTTCCGCTTCACCAGCGAGTTCGGCTACCGCCGCGACCCCAAGACCGGCGGGCGGCGCATGCACAAGGGCGTTGACTTCGCCGCCGGGACCGGCACGCCGCTCTATGCCACGGCGGACGGGGTCGTTACTCATGCCGGCTGGTCCTCCGGATACGGCCGTTTGGTGAAGATCCAGCACGACTTCGGCATAGAGACCCGCTATGCCCACCAGTCCCGGATCCGGGTAAAAGTCGGCCAAAGGGTCTCGCGCGGGCAGCATATTGGTGATATGGGAGCATCTGGACGGGTCACCGGAGTGCATCTCCATTACGAAGTTCGTGTAGGTGGCAAGGCTGTTAACCCCATGATCTATATCAAGGCTGCAAACGATGTTTTCTAAGAGCAAAATCAACGATCCTGCCTCCAAAGGCGCAGATACGTCGCACAGTTCGGCAACCTCCACGGCCCCGCAGACCGCGCCTTCGAGCGCCGCGACATCCACCGGCAGCGGTCAGGGCGATTACAAGGCCAGCGCCCCGAAGGCGAAGCCGCCCGCCTCGGTGCTCTCCGCGGATCTGCACGTGACCGGCAACATGAAGACCACCGGCGATATCCAGGTCGAGGGCACGGTGGAGGGCGACATCCGCGCGCATCTGCTGACCATCGGCGAATCCGCCACGATCAAGGGCGAAGTGGTCGCCGATGACGTGGTGATCAACGGCCGTATCGTCGGCCGGGTGCGCGGGCTCAAGGTCCGCCTGACCTCGACCGCCCGCGTCGAGGGGGACATCATCCACAAGACCATCGCCATCGAGAGCGGCGCGCATTTCGAAGGCTCGGTGCAGCGCCAGGACGATCCGCTGAACCCGGGCGCCAAATCCGCCCCGGCGCAGAAGCCGAACCCGGCCTCCTGATCGCGATCCCGTTTCCATGACCGACCGACAGGCGCCGCTTCCCCATGCGGCGCCTGTTTTCGATTCCGGCTTCTGCGCGCCGGAATCGCGCCGCTTCCTGCTGCTCGCGGCGATTCTGGCCTCGGCGCTCGGCTTCATCGATGGCTCGATCGTGGCGATCGCCCTGCCGACGATACGCCAGAGCCTCGGCGCCGATCTGGTGCAGGCGCAATGGGTGCACAACGCCTATATGCTGACCCTCTCGGCGCTGATCCTGGCGGGCGGCGCGCTCGGGGACCGGATCGGGCTGGCGCGTGCCTTCGCCGGGGGCATCGCGCTATTCGTGCTGGCCTCGCTCGCCTGTGCGCTGGCGCCCGGTCCCGGCAGCCTGATCGCGGCCCGCGCGCTGCAGGGGATCGGCGCCGCGGTGATGGTGCCGGGCTCGCTGGCGATGATCGCCCGCGCCTACCCGCGCGAGACGCGGGGCCGCGCCATCGGGATCTGGGCCGGGGCGTCGGCGCTGACCACCGCGCTGGGGCCGATCCTCGGCGGGCTGCTGCTGAGCTTCGGCGGGCCGGAGATCTGGCGCTTCATCTTCGCGATCAACCTGCCGCTCGGGATGCTGGCGCTCTGGCTCATTCGGGCCCATACCGGACGCGAGGCGCGGCGCGGCGGCGATGCGGGGCTCGACCTGCCCGGCGCGCTCAGCGCGACACTGGCGCTGTTCTGCATTGCCTGGGCGCTGACCTCGGCGGGGTCCGACACAGCGATGCTGCTCCCGTGGCTCAGCGCCGGGGGGCTGTTGCTGATGCTCTTCCTGTGGATCGAATCGCGCAGCCGCCAGCCGATGATGCCCCTCGCGCTCTTCGCCAACCCCGTCTTCTGCGTCGCCAACCTCATGTCCTTCAGCCTCTATGCCGCGCTCGGCATGATGTTCTTTTTCATGCCGATGACCTTCATTGCCGCCTGGGGCTATTCCGAGATCGAGGCGAGCGCCGCCTTCGCGCCGATGTCGATCTTCATCGCCGCCCTGTCCTCGCATGTCGGTCGGCTCGCCGACCGTATCGGCCCGGCCCCGTTGCTCGTCGCGGGGGCGCTGCTGACGGGGGTCGGCTATGCCGCCATGGGGGTCTTTGCCGCCGAACAGGACCTCTGGACCCGTATCCTGCCTGCCATGGGCCTTGTCGGCTTCGGCATGGCGCTGGTGGTGGCGCCGCTGTCGAGCGCGGTGATGGGTGCGGTCGCGGAGGATCAATCCGGCGTCGCCTCGGGCATCAACAACGCGGTGAGCCGGATGGCCGGGCTGATCTCCGTCGCCGCCGCGGGCGGGCTGGTCGCGGCGCTCTACAAGGCGGCGGGCGGTCAGGCCAGTTTCGGAAGCCTGTCAGACAGCGAGGGCCATGCGGCGGCGATGACCGCGGCCTTCGCGATGCTGGCCTATGGCGCGGCGGGACTTTGCTGGCTCAGCGCGCTGATCGCCGCGCTGGGGCTGCGCAGGGCCGCCTAACCACCGCCGCCCAGCATCCACCGGCCCTGCGGCCAGAAGGCATGATAGGCAAAGGCGAACATGACGTCATGCGCCACGTCGCGCCCCTGCCCGTCGCGCACCCGGATCGAACCGACATCGCGCCCCGCGCCGATCTTCGCCGTATCGAGCGCGGAGGCCTGCCCGGCGCGCCAACTGATCACCAGCCCGGCCTCGCGGATCTGCTCCTCGCGCGCCAGGCGGCTCAGCGGCCAGGCCCGGTCACCGACACGCAACACCCGTGCCAGCGGCGCGATGCCATGCGGCGGCGGCACCCCGTCATAGAAGAACGGGCGCTTGGCGGAATCATAGCCGCGATAGGGATTGCTGCCATAGGCGCGGTTATGGGCGGGTTCGGCCATCACCAGCCCCTGCGGATTGCGCGCCTTGAACTCGGACCAGCTCTCCATCCAGCTCGGCAGCGCGCGCAGCTTCGTACCGGTGAGCGCCCCGACGATGGCCCGGCCCTCGGCCTGCTGCCACCAGCTCTGGGTCTGTGCGTCATACATCACCATGTCGGAATGGCGCAGCTTCCCGGTGACGCCGAAGCGCAGCACCTGTCCCCCGACCCGCCGGTCGAAGGTCATCGCCGAATTGCACAAGGGGCAGAAGGTCACCGCCACCGGTACGCCGCCGATGCTGTCGTTGATGATCTCGTGCCAAGTCAGGTAGCGGATCGGATAGGCACGCGGCGTGGCTTTGCCGAGCTCCAGCGTGATCACCGGCTCGCGCGGCTCGATACGCCGCTCCTGGGCGACGGGTTTGAACGTCGGCGCATCGAGCGCCGGAATACCGTCCTTGCCCGGTCCGCCGGAGCGGATCTCGTTCCAGGTACCGACACTGGATCTGGAAAAATCGGTCTGCGGCCATTCATGGCGCCAGACGCTCGGCTCCGCCGCGACAAGCAGCGGCCAAAGCAGGCAGATCAGGGCAAGGCTGAACTTTTTCGACATCTCCCCATCCTGCCGCAAGACGGGCGGGCCTGTCAGCCCACCCGCACACAAAGGTGAACGCGCGTCAGTCCCCGGTGACCGAGACCTTGACCATGCGATCGGGTTCGCCGATCACCGCGCCGTTGCCGCCCTCGCCGCGCTTGATCGCGTCGAGCACGTCGAGCCCGTCGGTCACCTCGCCCACGACGGTGTATTCGCCGTTCAGGAAATGCCCCGCATCGAACATGATGAAGAACTGGCTGTTGGCCGAATCCGGGTTCTGGCTGCGCGCCATGCCGACGACACCGCGGTCAAACGGCTTGTCGGAGAATTCCGCGGGCAGGTCGGGCAGCTCCGAGCCGCCCATCCCGGCGCGCGAGGTATCGCCGCCGACCTTGCCGAACTCGACATCGCCGGTCTGCGCCATGAAACCGTCGATGACCCGGTGGAACACCACCTCGTCATATTTCCCGGCCTCGGCCAGCTCGGTGATCCGCGCCACATGCTGCGGTGCCACGTCCTCGAACAGGTCGATCCTGATCGTGCCGTTGGCCTCGCCCGCGACCTCGATCTCCAGCCCCGAGGCGGCGGCCCCGCTGCCGAGAAGCGCCGCGAACAGGCCCGCTGTCAGGACCTTATGCATCTGCGGCAACCTTGACGCTTACCATCCGGTCGGGCTGCGCAGGCGGCTCGCCCCGGGTGATCGCATCGACATGTTCCATGCCCGAAATCACCTGACCGTAGACGGTGTATTGCCCGTTGAGGAAATCGTTGTCCTTGAAATTGATGAAGAACTGGCTGTTGGCGCTGTCGGGATTGGCCGAACGGGCCGCGCCGATGCTGCCGCGCGCATGCGGCACCTTGGAGAATTCGGCAGGGACATTGCCCAGATCCGAACCGCCGGTTCCGGCCATGCGCAGGTTGAAGTCATTTTCCATGTTGCCATGTTCCACGTCGCCGGTCTGCGCCATGAAACCGTCGATCACCCGGTGAAAGGCGACATTGTCGTATTTGCCGGCCCGCGCCAGCTCCTTCATCCGCGCCACGTGTTTGGGGGCGACATCGGGCAGAAGCTGGATGACGACGGTGCCGTCCTTCAGCTCCATCAGTATGGTGTTCTCCGGGTCTTTGATCTCTGCCATGACTGGCTCCTCTGGCTGGATAATGGCCCGATACCTAGGCCCCTTGCGCGCAATTGCCAAGCCGGAGCATTGACCTGCGCGCCGATTGCGGCAAAACACGCGCCAGACATCTGACATGGAGACGCGCGGCATGGGCTGGAAAACGCTGGATGATATGGAACTGCAGGGCAAGCGGGTGCTGCTGCGGGTGGACATCAACGTGCCGGTGGAAAACGGCCGGGTCACCGATGCCACGAGGATCGAGCGGATCGTGCCCACCGTGCAGGACATTCTGGCGCGCGGCGGCAAGCCGGTGCTGCTGGCGCATTTCGGACGGCCCAAGGGCAAGGTCAACCTCGA
This sequence comes from Sulfitobacter aestuarii, assembly GCF_042685005.1. Classification (NCBI taxonomy): domain Bacteria; kingdom Pseudomonadati; phylum Pseudomonadota; class Alphaproteobacteria; order Rhodobacterales; family Roseobacteraceae; genus Sulfitobacter; species Sulfitobacter aestuarii. The sequence continues at coordinate 67,645 of NZ_JBHUMP010000007.1, forward strand.
CATGAGCCTTGAACAGGTGCTCCCGGCGCTGCGCGAGGCGCTCGGGCGCGAGGTGGTGCTGATCCAGACGCTGGAGGGCGCCGAGAACCTCACTGCCGAGGCCGAAGCCGCCGATGTGCTGCTGCTCGAGAACATCCGCTTCCATCCCGGCGAGGAGGCCAATGACCCCGATTTCGCCGCGCGCCTCGCCGCGCTTGGCGACATCTATTGCAACGACGCCTTCTCGGCGGCGCATCGCGCCCATGCCTCGACCGAGGCGCTGGCAAGGCTGCTGCCCGCCTGTGCGGGACGGCTGATGCAGGCCGAACTCTCGGCGCTCGAAGCGGCGCTCTCCAAGCCTGAACGCCCGCTCGGCGCGGTGGTCGGCGGCGCCAAGGTCTCGACCAAGATCGCGCTTCTGGAAAACCTGGTGAACCGGCTCGACGTGCTGGTGATCGGCGGCGGCATGGCCAATACCTTCCTCGCCGCGCAGGGTGCCGATCTCGGCGCCTCGCTGAAGGAGGAGGATTTCTACGACACCGCAAAGGACATTCTCGCGCAGGCCGAGAAGGCCGATTGCCGGGTGATCCTGCCGATCGACGGGCTGGTGGCGCGGGAATTCGCCGCCAATGCGGCGCATGACGTCGTGGCGCTGGGGCCTGACAGCAAGCTTAACGCCGATCAGATGGTGCTCGACGCCGGGCCGCAGAGCATCGAGGTGATCCGCGCCGCCTTCGCCAGGCTGAAAACCCTGATTTGGAACGGTCCCCTCGGCGCCTTCGAGATCACGCCCTTCGACACGGCCACCAACGCCGCCGCGACGGCTGCGGCGGAGATGACCCGCGAGGGCCAACTGATCTCGGTCGCCGGGGGCGGCGACACGGTGGCCGCGCTCAACCAGGCCGGGGCGGCGGATGATTTCACCTATATCTCCACCGCCGGGGGGGCCTTCCTCGAATGGATGGAAGGCAAGGATCTGCCCGGCGTCGCGGCACTGCAGGGGTAAGCCGTTTTCCTTCAAGGAAAACGATGCGGAATTTTCCAAAAATTCCGCCCTCCTTCCGGCAATTTCACCGAAAAAACAAGGCAATCCCCGGTCACAGGGGATTCCAAAGGCGATTCGCCTGTGCCATAGTCAGCGGACGCCCTCCAAGAGGCTCCCATTGAGGCAGACCAGATGACCCGCTCTTCCCGTCCGGCTTTCGGCACCTTGCTGTTCTTCGCCATCGCCTTCGCGCTGTCGCTCTATTTCACCTTTGCTGCCGTGCAGGGCGATTTCGGCCTGTTCCGCCGGGCCGAGATCCTTCTGGAGAACCAGGGCCTGCGGGAACGTCTCGCCGAGGTGCGCGCCGAGGTCACCCGGATGGAGAACCTCACGAAACGGCTGTCGGACGATTACCTCGACCTCGACCTGCTCGACGAACGCGCCCGCAATGTGCTCGGCATGGTGCGCAGCGACGAGATCGTGATCCGCTGAGCCCGGCCCGCCAGAAACCCCCTCGCCATCGGCCTCCGAATCCGATAAAGAATAGTTTAACGCTAAACTATCTGCGCCCGACACGGTCCGCGCCCACGGAGGAGACGCCCTATGGCTGCCAAGAAGACCAGCAAGAAACCCAATGTATCAGCCGATGAGCTGAAGGCCTATTACCGCGACATGCTGCTGATCCGGCGGTTCGAGGAAAAGGCCGGACAGCTCTACGGCATGGGGCTGATCGGCGGCTTCTGTCACCTCTATATCGGTCAGGAGGCGGTCGTCGTCGGGCTCGAAGCGGCGGCGGAGGAAGGCGACAAGCGGATCACCTCCTACCGCGATCACGGCCATATGCTGGCCTGCGGCATGGACCCCAACGGCGTCATGGCCGAGCTCACGGGTCGCGAGGGCGGCTATTCCAAGGGCAAGGGCGGCTCGATGCACATGTTCTCGAAAGAGAAGCATTTCTACGGCGGTCACGGCATTGTCGCGGCGCAGGTCCCGCTCGGTGCCGGGCTCGCCTTTGCCGACAAGTACAAGGAGAACGGCCGCGTCACCTTCACCTATTTCGGCGACGGCGCGGCCAACCAGGGCCAGGTCTACGAGGCGTTCAACATGGCCGCGCTGTGGAAACTGCCCTGTATCTTCGTGATCGAGAACAACCAATACGCCATGGGCACCTCGCAGCAGCGCTCGACCTCCTCGGCGGAGATCTACGAGCGCGGCAAGGCCTTCGGCATCCCCGGCGAAGCGGTCGACGGGATGGATGTGCTGGCGGTCAAGGAGGCGGGCGAGAAGGCGGTCGCGCATTGCCGCTCCGGCGAGGGCCCCTACATCCTCGAAATCAAGACCTACCGCTATCGCGGCCATTCCATGTCCGACCCGGCCAAGTACCGCACCCGCGAGGAAGTGCAGAAGATGCGCGACGAGCGCGACCCGATCGAGGCGGTCCGCTCCATGCTGCTCGACGGCAAACACGCCAGCGAGGACGACCTCAAGTCCATCGACAAGGAGATCAAGAAGATCGTGAACGACAGCGCCGAATTCGCCAAGGAAAGCCCCGAACCGGATCTCGACGAGCTCTGGACCGACATCTACGCAACCGAAGTCCCGCAGGAGGCTTGAGACATGGCAAGCGAAATTCTGATGCCCGCCCTGAGCCCCACAATGGAAGAAGGCACGCTGGCCAAATGGCTGGTCAAGGAAGGCGACGAGGTCAGATCCGGCGACATCATGGCCGAGATCGAAACCGACAAGGCAACGATGGAATTCGAAGCCGTCGATGAGGGCACGATCGGCAAGATCCTGATCGACGAGGGCACCGAGGGCGTCAAGGTCAACACCCCGATCGCGGTGCTGCTGGAGGAAGGCGAGGACGCCTCCGACATCGACAGCGCCAGCGCCGCCCCGGCCGAGAGCAGGGACGACAGGTCCGGCGCCAAGCAGGACGCCAAGCAGGACGCCCCGAAAGAAGCCCCCGCCGAGGGCCTGAGCCAGCCCGAGCCCGAAGCGCCTGAAAGCAACATCGCCCCCGACTGGCCCGAAGGCACCGAGATGAAGCAGCAGACCGTCCGCGAGGCCCTGCGTGACGCCATGGCCGAAGAGATGCGCCGCGACGAGAATGTCTTCCTGATGGGCGAGGAGGTCGCCGAATATCAGGGCGCCTACAAGATCTCGCAGGGTATGCTCGACGAATTCGGCGCCAAGCGCGTCATCGACACGCCAATCACCGAACATGGTTTCGCCGGGATCGGCGTCGGCGCCGCCTTCGGCGGGCTGCGCCCCATCGTCGAATTCATGACCTTCAACTTCGCCATGCAGGCGATGGACCAGATCATCAACTCCGCCGCCAAGACGCTCTACATGTCCGGCGGCCAGATGGGCGCCCCGATGGTGTTCCGCGGCCCCAACGGTGCGGCCGCCCGCGTCGCCGCGCAGCATTCCCAGGATTATGCCGCCTGGTTCATGCAGATCCCGGGGCTGAAAGTGGTCATGCCCTATGCGGCCTCCGACTACAAAGGCCTGATGAAAACCGCGATCCGCGATCCCAACCCGGTGATCTTCCTCGAAAACGAGATCCTCTATGGCCGGACCTTCGACGTGCCGGATCTCGACGATTACACCGTTCCCTTCGGCAAGGCGCGGATCTGGCGCGAGGGGTCTGACGTCACCATCGTCAGCTTCGGCATCGGCATGACCTATGCGCTCGAAGCGGCGGAAAAGCTCGCCGAAGAAGGCATCGAGGCCGAGGTGATCGACCTGCGCACCCTGCGTCCGATGGACACCGCAAGCATCATCAAGTCGGTCAAGAAAACCAACCGCTGCGTCACCGTCGAAGAAGGCTGGCCGCAGGGCTCGGTCGGCAGCTACATCTCCTCGGTGCTGATGCAGGAAGCCTTCGATTATCTCGACGCCCCGGTGATCAACTGCACCGGCAAGGACGTGCCGATGCCCTATGCCGCCAATCTCGAGAAACACGCGCTTGTCACCACCGCTGAGGTCATCGACGCGGTGAAACAGGTTACCTACAAATAAGGAGCGGCGTTCATGCCTACAGAAATTCTCATGCCCGCCCTCAGCCCGACCATGGAAGAAGGCACGCTGGCCAAATGGCTGGTCAAGGAGGGCGACACGGTGAATTCCGGCGACCTGCTTGCCGAGATCGAGACCGACAAGGCGACGATGGAATTCGAAGCCGTGGACGAAGGTACGATCGGCAAGATCCTGATCTCCGAAGGCAGCGAAGGCGTGAAGGTCAACACGCCGATCGCCGTGTTGCTGGAAGAGGGCGAATCCGCCGATGACATCGGCGAAGGCGCGGCGTCCAAGCAGGAATCCGGCCCGAAACCGGAAGATCAGGCACCTGCCGGGGCTTCCGGAATAACCGCCCCCGAAAAGGGCTATGGCCGCGGCGAGACCGAAGCCACCCCTGCCCCCGCAGCCCCCAGGGGATCAGACGACAAACGCATCTTCGCCTCCCCGCTGGCCCGGCGCATCGCCGCCGACAAGGGGCTCGATCTCGCCTCCGTGAACGGCTCCGGCCCCAAAGGGCGCATCATCAAGGCCGATGTCGAAGGACTCTCCGCCTCCGAAGCCCCGAAGCAGAAAGCCGCCCCGGCCGCGCAGGAAGCCCCCAAGGCCCCGACCGTCGGCGCCTCCGCCGATGCCGTGGCCAAGATGTACGAAGGCCGCGAATACGAGGAGATCACCCTCAACGGCATGCGCAAGACCATCGCCGCGCGGCTGACCGAGGCCAAGCAGAGCATCCCGCATTTCTACCTGCGCCGCGACATCGAGCTCGACGCGTTGCTGAAATTCCGCGGCGAGCTCAACACGCAGCTCGAACCCCGCGGCGTGAAGCTCAGCGTCAATGATTTCATCATCAAGGCCTGCGCTTTGGCGTTGCAGAGCATTCCCGATGCCAACGCGGTCTGGGCCGGAGATCGCATCCTCAAGCTCAAACCCTCCGACGTCGCCGTCGCCGTGGCGATCGAGGGCGGGCTTTTCACTCCGGTGTTGAAGGATGCCGAGATGAAATCCCTCTCCGCCCTCTCGGCCGAGATGAAAGACCTCGCCAGCCGCGCCCGCGACCGCAAGCTCGCGCCGCATGAATACCAGGGCGGCAGCTTCGCGATCTCCAACCTCGGCATGTTCGGCATCGACAATTTCGACGCGGTGATCAACCCGCCCCATGGCGCGATCCTCGCCGTCGGCGCGGGCGTCAGGAAACCTGTGGTCGGCAAGGATGGCGAGCTCGCCGTGGCGACGGTAATGTCGGTCACCCTCTCGGTTGATCACCGGGTCATCGACGGCGCCCTCGGGGCAGAACTGCTCGGCGCGATCAAGGAGAACCTCGAAAACCCGATGGTCATGCTGGCCTGAGCCAGCGCAGCTCGACAGACAGCGAAGCCGGGGCATTAACCCCGGCTTTTATATTCTACTCCAGCACTGCGCCTATTCGTGCGGCCCCAGCATGTGGTTCATCGAGACCGACGGCTGATCGCAACCCGCCTCGCCCACGATCCGCGCCGGGATACCGGCGACCGTCTTGCAGGCGGGCACCGGCTCCAGCACCACGGACCCGGCGGCGATCCGGCTGCACGGCCCGACCGTGATATTGCCCAACACCTTGGCCCCGGCCCCGATCAGCACGCCATTGCCGATTTTCGGGTGCCGGTCTTCCTCTTCCTTGCCGGTCCCGCCCAGCGTCACCGAATGCAGCATCGAGACATTGTCCCCGACCACCGCCGTTTCACCGATGACGATGGAATGGGCGTGGTCGATCATGATCCCCTTGCCGATCCTTGCCGCCGGGTGGATATCGACCCCGAAAATCTCGCTCACCCGCATCTGGATGAAATAGGCCAGGTCGCGCTTGCCCTGCTTCCACAGGTAATGCCCGACACGATAGGCCTGAACCGCCTGATAGCCCTTGAAATAGAGGATCGGCTGCAACAGCCGGTGACAGGCCGGGTCGCGTTCATAGATCGCCGCCAGATCGGCCCGTGCTGCGGCGACAAGCCCGCCATCGGCCGCATAGGCCTGTTCGACCATCTCGCGCACCACCATCATCGACATCTCGTTGGAGGCCAGCTTTGCCGCGATCCGGTAGGACAGCGCCTTCTCGATCGATTTGTGATGCAGGATACAGGCATGCACGAAACCGCCGATCAGCGGTTCATCCTCGACCGCCTGCTGCGCTTCCCGCAGGATCTGGTCCCAGACCGGGTCCATCTTCGCGATATTTCTGCTTGGTTCGGCCATTGTCGGTCCTTCTCTGTCCAGACTTTACCTCATGCCGCATCGGAAAACCAAACGCAAACCGACTCGTTTCCTGTTTCTCATGTGGGACGATCCGGCGATCTTGCAAGGTTTCGCCGCCGCGCCGTGCCGCCAGCGCCTGCAGAACCAGCAGCAGGCAGGCGCAATAGTCAGGTTGATTCACCCGCGGTTCATCCGCCCAATCCCGCCGCCGCGCGGCCGCCAGCAAGGTGCCGTTGCCCCATAGCGGATGCATGCGGCCGAGCCGCCGGGTGAAGCGATCCGCCCAATCCGCCTCGCGCAGCATTGTCTCGCAAAGCGCCGGACGCTCATCGCGCGGCACAAGCAACAAGGCCCGCGCCGCGGCGATCAGATCGCTGTGCAGCACCGCCCGCATCAAAGCGCGATCCGCAACGCGCGTTCCGGCCCGGCCCCGTAGCGCGCCGAGACCTGCGCCACCGTGATCACCACCGCACCGCCCTCCGGCGCATCCGTACCCTGTTCCGCCGCGTCATAGGTCCAGCGTGGCACATCGAGCATCACCTCGCGCAATACCGCGCCATCCCTCATCACCCGCAGCCGGTAGAGCTCGCTCTCCTCCCCGAGCGGCACTTCCAACGCCTCCCAGCCATCGCCCTCAACCCGCGTGCGCCGGATCCAGCTCAGCGCCAGATCACCATTGCCCTGCCGCGCAGCACCGAGATGACAGGGCGCATAGGGGCGCAGCCCCTGACCCGTGAAAGCCTCGACCAGATGCCGGTAGGAAGGATCCTCATAACCCCGGAGCGCCGGACCGACGCGGTACTGCTGCGCGATGTTGCGCAAGGAGGGGCTGAGCGCGATCTGCCTCGGCCGCCCGTCCAGCAATACGAAATAGGATCCTTCCGGCCAGACCTCGGGCATCACCCCGTCACTGCCCGCCTGCCCGCGCAACCGCCGGTCCAGCAGCCAGGTCCGCGGCGCGATCAGCTCCGCCTCGCCAAACTGGAACACTTCCCAGTTGCCGGGCGTCCCGTCGCCGATCGCCGCGAGATTGGCGCCGTTCAGCAGCGCCGCCTCGCTCACCGATTGCAATTGCCCCGCCACCAGTTCCACGTGCAAGGCCGCGCCATGATCGAACCGCCCCGCAGGCGCGCGCAACAGCGCGTTCCGCGTCACCCCGATCACCGAACGCGCCGCGATGACGCTGTTGAGCTGGTAATCGGCATCGCTTTCCGATTGATACAACGCCACCGAGCCCGGCCAGCTCTGCCCGCTCACCGCAAGGTGCGGCGCGTGGGGGGCCTCGTCGCCGTGCAGCAACGGCAGGTCGAGGAACAGCGGCAGCACCGGCACCGGCGCCGCAAAGGGGCGCAGCCGCACCCGCTCATCCTCGAAAGACACGGGATCATAGACCTGCGGCTCGATCCGCACCGCCTCGATCAGCTGCATCTCCGCCTGTTCGACCCGGTCGATCCGATAGCGCCCCGGCCCTTCGCCCCCCTCTCCCGGCAGTTCGATCACATCCCCCGCGCCCAGCGCCAGCCACGAGGGCGGCAGAGCCAGCCGCAGGCTCTCGCGCGCCACCCGCGCCTCGGTCAGCCAGCGTTCGCTGACCTGCCGCCCCTCCGCGCGGGTCACATCATGTTCAGCTCCGACACCGCCACCGCATGACTCACCTCATCCGCCAGCACCGCCTCCTCGGCAATCGTGTCGAAATCCCCGTCCGCCTGCACGAACCGCAGCCGCACCCGGCCCGAGATCTCCGCCTCCGCCTCCCGGCGCTCCTCGACGCGCCCTTCAAGCTCATCGCTCACCGCCAGCGCATCGCGCGCCAAAGGCACCGGATCGCAGCCGTCGCGCATCCGGAACTGCAGCGTCCCGTCGCGCTCGATCGCATCGAACCCGAAGCGCAGCATCAGCGGTTGCAAAGCCGCGCGCGCATCCCCCACCTGCTCCACCGCATAGCCGCGCACGTAGCCATAGAGCCCGCTGGCGTCATAGGCTTCCAGCCCGGCGCGGCGGCAGATCTCTCCCACGACCGAGGCCAGAGACCGCGCCGAGACACGCCCGTTGATCCAATGCCCGCGCGCGTAATTCTCCCCGTCGCTCCACAGCCTGTCGTTATTGGGAAAGGCCGGATAGGGCCGCGCGTCCCAGGCCCAGACGAAGGCCCGCCCCATGTCGATCATCGCGCCACCATATTCAGGCGATACCGGGTTATTTTCCGCCTGCCCCCAGTAATCCACCATGGCGCGCAGATATTGCATCTGCATCAGCTCGTCCCGCGCGCCGGTGGAGTGATGCGGCAGGCGGCTCTCCGAGCTCTTGGCATCGAGAAACTTGTTGGGCTGGTTCGCCCCCTTGTCCACCGCCGCGCAGCCATATTCGGTAAACCAGATCGGTTTCGACATTGGTTGCCAATCGGTCGCCGCCGCCTGCCTCACCCCGCCGATGCGCTCGTGATGCTCATTCTCCCACCAGCCGCGCAGATCCTTGTAGCGATAGACCCAAGGCTCTCCCGCCAACCCGTCGCTGATCGCCGTGCGGATCTGCGCCGCGCGCGCCTCGGGCGAATGGTAATACCAATCATAACCCTCGCCGCCCTCGATATTGCTCTGCAGGTATTCGAGCCCGTAGATCGACGGCCAGTCCTGCCCGTCAAGATGTCCCTCCTCCTCCCGCCAGTCCGCCAGCGGCATGTAATTGTCGATCCCGATGAAATCGATATTCTCGTCGGCCCAGAGCGGGTCGAGATGGAAATAGCGGTCACCGCTGCCATCCTGCGGCTGATAGCCGAAATATTCCGACCAATCTGCCGCATAGCTCAGCTTCACCTCCGGCCCCAGCAGCGCGCGCACCTCCGCCGCAAGGGCACGCAACCGCGCGACGCTGACAAACGCCCCGCCAGCCCCCCTGATCTGCGTCAGCCCGCGCGTCTCCGAGCCGATGCAAAAGGCCTCGACCCCGCCCGCCGCCGCGCAAAGCGCCGCATAATGCAGGATGAACCGCGAGAAGCTCCATTCCTGGGGCCCATGATAGCTCACCAATCCTTGCGAAATGGTAAAATCCGCGGCCACGGCGCTGCCGAAAAACGCCGCAACCTCGGCCTCTGCCGCCGCCGTGCCATCCGGGCTCCCGTCCTGCCCCGGCGCCTTTGACAGCGTGATCCGTCCGCGCCAGGGCAGCACCGGCTGGCTCTCCGCCGCGCTATAGGGGTCGGGCAGCATGTTGTCGGCAAGCTGCTCCATCAGGATGAAGGGATAGAACATCACCGCCTTGCCCGCCGCCTGCATCGCATGGATCGCCTCGATCACCGACGCATCACACGGCGTGCCGCCATAGACCGGCCGCCCCTCCTGCAAACCCATCTCTTCGGCGGCCCCTCGGCTCACCCCCGCCACACGCCAGGGCATCTCCTCGCCCTCGACCTCCTTGTCCAGCACCTTCGGGCGGATGCGACATTCGCCGCAGCGCAGATCATCGCCGAACCAGGACACCACCAGCGATACTGCCTCGAGATTCGGCAATTCCCCGGTCAGGCTCTCCAGACTCACCGCAAAATCGCTCTTGCCCGCCGGGGTCGAGATATTCGCACTCCAGCGCGCCCCCGGCCCCTGCATGTAGTTCACTGGGCGGGCGGCCAGCGCATATTCCCCGGTACCGGGGATCAACGCCACCCCCTGCAGCCAGTGGGCCGGTGCGTGCTCCCAACCAGGCGCACCGCGCTGCTCGGGGCGCATCACCTCGAAGGAAAACTGCGGCACCCGGTTGCCGAACCGCGTCAGCGGCAGATCCTCCATCACCACATAGGCCGTCCCGCGATAGGCCGGAACCATATCCGCCCCCTCCACCGCCGCGATGACCGGGTCAGGCAGTTGCTCACGGCTGCCGGTATAGACCCGCATGTTCAACTCATCCGGCGCCACCTCCGCCCCGTCGGCCCAGACCCGGCCGACCCGGCTGATCTCTCCCTCGCAGAGCGCGATCGCAAGGCTCACCGAATAGCTGTATTCGCTCGTTTGCGGCGCCTGTCGCGCCCCCTTGCCACCGCCCGATACCTGCACGCGCTCGGCAAAGTCCGAGGCCCAGATCACCTGCCCGCCGAGCCGCATCCGGCCATAGACCTGCGCAATCGCCGCGCCTTCCCCGGCCGATGTCACGCGAAAGCGATCGACCCGGCCGGTCTCGACCGCCTGCCCGCCCTGCCCGAGCAACCGCTGGTCCACCACCCGCCCCAGGCTCGCGCCCAACGCCCGGCCCACCGCCACCGAGGACAACCCCGCCAGCGTGCCGCCCATCGAGCCGCCGACAGCCGCCCCCGCCGCAGAAAGTAAGATTGTCGCCATCAGCCTGTCTCCCCCGGAAATTCGAACCGCGCCACGATGCGCCGCCGCCAGGGCGCGCCAAGCGGGCTCTCCACCACGCCGCGCCCGCTATAGGCATGGATGAAACTGGCCCGCGCCCCGACCCGCCCCATGATGCCAAGATGCTTGGCCACCGCCCCGGCGCGCATCCGAAACAGCAGCACATCCCCCGGCGCCTCATCGCCCGGCGCCTTGACGGCCAGATGCCGCGCCGCCGCCGCCCAAAGCAGCTCCTGCCCCTGTGGTTCCGACCAATCCATCGAATAGGGCGGGATGGGCTCCGGCTCCGCGCCGCAAAGCTCGCGCCACACCCCGCGCAGCAGCCCCAGACAATCGCACCCGGCGGCCCGCGCCGAGCATTGATGTACATAAGGCGTCCCGATCCAGCGCCGCGCCGCCGCCACCACATCCCGCCCATTCATCTGAGCGACCCGCCATTGTTGGCGCCCCCGGAGCGCGGCACCGCCACCACCCAATCTTCAGACGGGAGATCGGGAAAGCCTTGAAAGTTCAGCAGATTGTCGAACTTCAGCCGACAGGTCTCCATCCGCCTGTCACAGCCCGCTACCAACCGCAGCGCCACCCCCGGCACCAACACGCCGCGGATCGGCTCCCAGAGCTCGATCACCCGCTCCCCCGCGTCGCTGTAATCCTGCTTGATCATCCCCCAGAGCCCCGCCGCAGGGCCCTCCAGCACCTCAAGCCGCCCGTGCGCGAACCAGCCAGCGTCAAAGCCCGCGAAGCTGTTCCAGCGAAACTCCCGGCCCTCGTGATGTGCCTGCAATGCCAGCGTCTGTGCATAGCCCGGCGTGGCGAGATCGAAGCGACACTCGCCATCCCCCAAGACAGCGCTGCAAGGCTTCTGATAGACCCGCCCCAGCGGCCGGTTCAGCGCCTCGCTCAGCCCGCGCAGCTCGGCGCGAAACGCCCCATCAACCCGGCGCAGCTCGCCGATGCTGCCGCGAAACTGCAGATGCCGCTGCGCCGGATCAGCCCAGTTCACCAGCCAGGCCAGCACCTCGGCCCCGTCAAAGCGCCCCTGCTCGATCTCATCCTCACGGATCGCATCCGCACTGAGCGCGCCCATCGCCTCGCTGTTGTCCACCGCCAGCCCGGTGCTCTGCGCCAGCGCCCGTGCGCTCAACCCGCTGTCGGCACGAAACTCCATCCCGTCAAAGCGTAAAGGCAGGTCATGATCGGTAAACCCGAACCACTCCCCGTCACTGCGGATGATCGCCCAGGCATGACACAATGTCGTCAATCCACCCGCCAGATGCGCGCCCAGCGCGTTTTCCAGCCCCGCCATCAGACCCGCACCTCGATCACCGGCACATTCGGCACCTGCCCGGCCTGAAACGACGCCACCGAGGTCAGGATCCGGTCGGTGTCAAATCGCACCGGCACGTCAAATTCATAACCCGCGAAGATCTCCACCCCGGGATCGGGCGGATGATCGAAACGGATCACGCCCCGCGCCGCATCGACCTCGTATTCCACGCCCTCGCGCAGCTCATCCTGCGCCAGCCCGACCCGCACGCTGCCCGCCACCGGCTTGGTGATCGGGCGGCGGTATTCCTGCGCCCCGGAGCGATAGACCTTCACCAGCTGGAACGCCTCCTGCACCCCGTTGCCGAAGCCGAGGCTCTGGTCATCGAACACCGGCGCGGCGGAGGCGGCACCGGATCTGTAATCCGACCAATCCTTCCAGCGAAAACCGTACATCTGCCCCATCCGCGCTTCGAAAAACGCGATCAGCACCTGAATGTCGTCGATCGACCGCATCCCCAGCCCCGCGTCATAGATCCGCCGCGAATGGGCCCAGGGCGTGTTGCGCTCCTCGAACCCGTTGGTTAGGCTCACCACATCGGTGCGCCGCTGCGGCCCGCCGACCGAGCCGAAGCTCAGGCTCGGTGGAAATCGTATCTCATGAAAATCCATCAGTCTGCTCTCCCCTCACCGATTGCGATTGCCGACGTTCAACGCCCGGCTCATCTGCGCCGCGATCTGGCTCTGACTGCGCTGAAACCCCTGCACATCCGGCGTGCTGATGTTCATTACGACGCTCACCGGCGCAGCCCCGGCGCCGCGCACGCCAAGCTTGCCGTCCGGCCCCCGTGCCAGCGGCATGATCGCCTCCGGCCCGGCCTCGCCCATCAGGCCCATACCGTTGCGCATCGGGAAAGCCGTCGCGCTGCTTACCACACCGCCCTGCGCGAAAGGCGTCACCCGCCCCTGCTGAAACGCCCCGCCCTGCGCGAAGGGCAGCACCCCCTGCATCAGCGTATTGACCCCCTGACTCACCAGCCCGCCGAAATGATCGCTGACCGGTTTCATCGCGGCGTTGTAAGTGGTGTTGACCATCGACTGCGCCATGCCCTGCAACGCGTCCGACAGCTTCATCCCGTCCAGCACCACCCCGTCAAAAGCCCGCCGCAGCCCCCGGCTCAGGCCGCGTTCCAGCACCGCCACATCCTTGCCGGTCGCCGCCAAGGCGCTGCGCATCCGGCGCAACTCGCTGTCAAAACCGCTGATCAGCGCCCCGGTCTGCGCCAGGGTGGCATTTAGCGCCTCGGCGCTGTCCTCCAACCCGTCAATATCCTCATGCTCCGCCATCCTGTCTCGCCTCCTTGTCATCGGGATAGGCCGCCATCAGCGCGGCCAGCCCGGCGCCCAGCAACGGCGCCTCGCGCCCCGGCGTGCCCAGCATCAGCTGCAGTTCCACCGGGCTCAGCGCCCAGAACTCGACGGGCCGCAGCCCCAGCCCGCACAATCCGGCCCGCATCAGCGCCGCCCAGTCAAGTCGCCCGCCGCTACTCATCCCGGCTCCGTGAAGGCCCGTGCCAGCAGCTCCGCCGCCACCCGCGCCGCTACCATCGGACCGCCCTCGATCTCGCCCTGCGCCAGCTGCGCCGCGCTCACCGGTGCACGCCCGCCCCGCAGCCCCGCCGCCAGCAGCGTGAGCACATCACGGCTGGTGAACCGGTTCCCCTCGAACCGCTCCACCAGCGCCACCAGCGACGGTTCCGCAAGGCTCTCCTCCAGCTCCGCCAGCGCCCCGAGGGTCAGCCGCGCCACATGCCGCTCCCCGTCGATCACCAGCGCCACCTCACCGCGCCAGGGGTTCACCCCGCTCATGGCGTCACATCGGCGGTAAAGCCGAGCTGTCCCGCCGATTGCAGGCTCAGCTCATAGGTCGCCTCGCCATTCAGCGTCCCGGCATATTCCAGCGCCGCCACCTGGAACGGCCCCTCGACCACCCCGAAATCGGGAATGATGATCTGGAAATCCGGCGTCAGCCCGTCAAAGAACAACTGCCGCGCCCGCTCATCCGTGCCCGCATCGCGAAACACCCCCGAGCCCGAGATCGCCGCCGAGCGCACCCCGGCCCCGGCCAGCAGCTCGCGCCAGCCCCCGGCGGAATCCAGCGATGTCACATCCACCGTCTCGGCGTTGAAACTCACCCGCGTCGCCCGCAGCCCGGCAATCGTCTCGAATTGCCCGTCGCTGGTCATGTCCACCTTGACCAGAAGGTCCTTGCCCGCCTGTACCGCCATTCCTCATCTCCTCAATCTGTCTCAAATTTGCCGCCGACAGCCTCAGCCATCCTCGATCCGCGCGCGAAACCGCAGGTCGATCCGCCGCGCGCCTCCCGCCTCGATCCGCGCCGCCCGCGCCCGTTCGAAAACCAGGCTGACCAGCCGCCCCCGGCTCAGGTTCAGCGCCGCGTCGTGCAGCGCTTCGCTCACCAATCCGGCTGCCGTCTTCGCCGCGCCAAACCCCGCGGCGCTGCACACCACCGTGACCGTGAAGCGATGCCAGGACCCCGCGCCGCTGCCATCCGAGGCATCGCGCACCACCTCCTCGCCGATCTGCACGTAAACTTCCGGTAAAACCCCGCCCGGCTGCGCGTCATAAACCGCGTCCCCGATCAGCGCGCCGAGCGCGGCATCCCCCCGCAGCGCGTCATAGACCGCCACCTGCAATGCCAATGAAACCCCATAGCTCACAGCCCCACCTCCTCTTGTGCAAAACAGCTCAGATAGCGCCCCTCGGGGTCACGCTCCGCCACCGCCTCGATGCTGAAAATCCGCGCGCCATCGCGAAACCGCTGCCCGGGCACCGGCCGCTCCTGCGCGCCCACCGGTGCGCCGCGCACCACGATCTTGTAGGCCATCCTGCCGGTCGGCACCCCGGCCTCATGGCTCGCCCGCCCGGTGCGCAGGCTCACCTCGGCCCAAAGCGTGCCAAGCGCCGTCCAGCCCTGCACATGCCCCCCGGCACCGTCACTCCCCCGCATCGGCGCTTCCAGCACCAGCGCCCGGTTGAGCCGCGGCGCGTTCATCGCACACCCCCGGCACGCAGGCGCAGCCTCTTGTAACGCTCGATCAGACTGCTCACCCCGAACGGCATGCAGCCATCGCTGAGCCCGACATCATGGCGATATTCGTAATAATGCGCCGCCAGCATCAGCACCGCCTGCTGAAGATCCGCAGGCAACGCCTCCCAGCCCTCGCCGAACCCGGCGACGAACTCGATCCGCACCGCCCCGGCACTGGGGATCGCAGGCAGACAGGCCCCGACCGAGCGCAGCCGCGGATACTGCTGATCGCGCTCCAGCCAGTAACTGTCGCCCGCAAGATCGCTCTGCACCCCGTCCCGATTGACCAGCACCACCCGCGTCACCTCGACCACCGGCGCCACTGGCAGCACCTGCGCCGCGGCGTCGCGCCAGAAAGTCAGCGACCAGGAAAACGCGCGGCTGATCAGCACCTTGCCGGTACGCGCCTCGATCGCCGTCAGGGCTGCCCGCAGAAAGCTGCGCAGCACCGGATCCTGCAGCTGCGCCTGACCAAAGCCGCTGCCCAGACGCAGATGCGCCTTGAACGCCTCCACCGGCAGGGCCGCATCCGGCACGCTCGTCTCTTCGGTCAACATCATGAAACTCTCCAAATTTCCTCGCCCCCGGCCCGCGCGCCAATCCCGGACGCGCGAAGCCCTGCACTGCCCGGTCGGAGGGAGCAGCTAGACAATGCAGGTCTCGCCCCGCGCGCCCGGCCGGGGGTGAGGTTCCCCCGCCCCCGGATCCGGCCTGGTTCAGGCCAGACCGAATTTCAGCAGCTTGATCGCGGCAAAATCGCTCACATCCCCGCCGACCCGCTTGGTCGCGTAGAACAGCACATGCGGCTTGGCGCTGAACGGATCGCGCAGGATGCGCAGGTCCGGGCGTTCGGCCACCGTGTAACCGGCGTTGAAATCACCGAAGGCCACCGCGAAGGAATTGCTGCTCACATCGGGCATGTCCTCGGCCACCAGCACCGGATAGCCCAGCAGCCGCGCAGGCTCCCCGGCGGCCAGCCCGTCCGACCACAGGAACCGCCCGTCCGCATCCTTCAGCTTGCGGATCACCCCGGCGGTCTTCGAGCTCATGACGAAGCTCGCATTGGCCCGGTACTGCGCCCCCAGCGCATAGACCAGATCGATGATCGCCTCCGGATCGAGCCCGCCGTCAATCCCGGTCGCCACGTAGCCCAGACGCCCCCAGCTCCAGCTCTGGTTGTCCTCGGCTGGGTGAGCCAGAAACCCCTTCGGCTTGTCGATCCCGTCACCGCTGACAAAGGCCTGCGCCTCGGCCCGGGCAAACTTGTCTGCAATACGCCCGGCGAGCCAGCCCTCGATATCAAACGCGCTGTCATCCAGCAGCCGCTGGCTTGCCTTGGGCAAAGCACTCAGCTCATGCAGCGGGATAGTGATCCGGTCGATCTGCGGCGTGTCGCTCTCACTGCGCGCGCCATTCTCAGTGGCCCAGCCCGCGCCGACATCGCTGTGATCGATCAACACGTCGTATGACGTCGCCTCGACTTGTACCACCGAGGCAATCGCCCGGATCGAAGCCGTCGCATTCAGCACCGACTGCACCCGGTCCGAGGTCTGCGGATCGACCAGATAGCCGCCATCCGAATTGACCGCGCCCGACAGCGCCTTGCCCTCCATCTCAAGCCCGCGCAGGCCATCATCGTCGCCATTGCGCAGATAGGCGCTGAACGCCTTCTGATGCGGCGCCTCCCCGGGGTTCCCGCTGCCCAGCGGGGTGCGTGCGGGCATCCTCATCTTGCGGTCCATCATGCTCATTCGCTCTTCATTCTGTTGCAATTTTCTCTCCACTTCGGCCCTGTAACCGTTGAAATCACTGACAAAGCCGCTCACCGCCTGCCGCACTTCCTCGACCGGCGACAGCTCTGCCGCCCGCGTCTCGCTCTCACTCATCCGCTCTTCCCCATTTGGTTGATCCTGACCGACACGCTCAGCGCGCCAGACACGCCCGCGCCGTCTCGAAGCTCGCCGCCATGCCGCGCAACACCTCACCCAGCGCGACAAAATCGCCCTTCGCCCCGACCCGCGCCCTCGGCAGCATCGGAAAGGTCACCAGCGACACTTCCCAAAGCTCCAGCTCCGACAGCAGCCGCCGCCCCTTGGCATCCTTGTCGGCCCTGACCGTGCGATAGCCGATGCTGAGCCCGTCGATCGCCCCGGCCCCGACCAGCGCCGCGGCCTCGCGTCCCCCCGCCACGCTGTCGAGGATGCGCCCCTTGACCCAGAGCCCGCGCCCATCCTCGCGCACCTCTTCCCAGACCCCGATCGGCTGGCCCGGATCATGCTGCCAGAGCATCTTGACGCAGCGCCCGGCCGCCGCCAGCGCGCCCAGCGAGGCCGCATAGGCCCCCGGCGCCACCACGTCGCCGCCCTGATCGACCTCTCCGAAAAGACTGGCATAGCCGCTGATCTCGACCCCGTCGCTGACCTCCAGCGCCCCGCCGAATCGGGCAGACTTGTGCTCCAGCCCGCCCTGCCCATCGGGCAATTCTCTCCCGGTCCCGCGCGCCTGCGGCGGGTCAATACTGTCCATTTCCATGACAACTCCTCTGAATCTCGCGCCCTAGGGCACCACCGCCAGCACCGACTGCACCGCCTGCGCCAGGATCCCCGCAACCACCCCGTAAAGCGCCAGCCACAAGCGTCGCTCCAGCCGCTCCATCACCACTTCGAGCCGGGCAAACCGGTTGAGCAGGTTCTCGTGATGAATTTCGCTGACCCGTTCATGCGCCTGCAACCGCAGCCCCGGCGCGCAGTCAAACCGTTCATAGCGCGGCGCCTCATGCATCGGCGGCCTCGCTCGGCAAGCCAAGCAGGCTACGCTTCTCCGCCTCGCTGAGGAACTCCGCCCGGCTCACCCGCGCCCATTGCGCATCGCGTTCCGCCGACAGGGCAGGCACCTGGTCGAGATCGGGCTTCACCTCGACCCCCGCCCCGGCATGGGCCGACAGCCAGCTTGCCAGCGCCGCCGTCACCCGGCTCGCCAGCGGCAACACGGTTAGCCGGTAGAACGCCCGATGCGCCTCCTGATAATTGGCATAGGTCGCATCCCCCTGCACCCCGATCAGCATCGGCGGCACGCCGAAGGCCAGCGCGATCTCGCGCGCCGCGGCCTCCTTGGTCTTCTGAAATGCCATGTCGCTGGGCGAAAACCCCATCGGCTTCCAGTCCAGCCCGCCTTCCAGCAGCATCGGCCGCCCGGCATTGCGCGCGCCCTGATGATGGCTCTCCATCTCGCTAAGCAGCCGGTCGTATTGCTCATCGCTAAGCCTGCCCTGCCCCTCGGCCCCGCGATAGACGATCGCCCCCGAAGGCCGCGCCGCATTGTCAAGCAGCGCCTTCGACCAGCGCGAGGCAGAATTATGCACATCCATCGCCATCGCCGCCGCCTGCAACGGGCTGAACCCGTAATGATCGTCCTGGGGATGAAAATTGCGGATATGACAGATCGGCCCGGCCGCGTCTCCGGCGTCAAACCGGTGCTTGGCCCCGCCGACCGCATATTCATACCCCACCGGCCAGCCGTCCGACCCCGGCACCACCGAAACCCGGTCCGAGCGCAGCACATGCAGCTCCAGCGGCAAGCCGGCCCCGCCGCCGACCGCCTCGACATAGCCATTGCCCGACAACAGCAGCTGCGCATAGAGCGCCTCCAGCAACTCCGCCCGACCCTGCCCGCCATTCGGCCGCGACAGCAGCTCGGCGAGCGGATGCGTCTCGTAGCGCCGCGCGCCATCCTGCACCACCAGCGGCAGCGCCGCCGCCGCCTCGGCGATCAGCTTGACCGAGCGATAGCCCACCGGATTGCCGCAAAAGCCGCTCCGCGTCAGGCTCACCGCATCGCGCGGGCTCCAGGCGACGCGACCCGCGCTGTGATAGGCCACGACCTTCCCGGTGGCCGAGGCCTTGCGCTCCGGCGCCGACGCCGCGCCCTGCCGCGCCTCCGCCCCGCGTCGAAGAAAATCAAAAACCATGTCGCGCTCCTCATCTGCTCCACCTGCCGCCCCGAAGTCCCGTTCCACCCGGCGCAATCACACTTTGCCAAAAAAGCCTTAACGCCTGCGGAAGCGACCGGGCGCTGCCCCGCGCAACACCCGGTCGCGCCCTTTCACAGAAACCGCAGCCCCGGCGCGCGCCAATGCGCCGCCGGTTCGATCATCAGCTCATGCAACGCCCAGACCAGCGCATCGACCCGGTCGGGCGAGCCCGCCCCCTCGAAGCCCCGCGCCGTCATCCGGCACATCTGATCCTCCAGCGCCTCCAGCCCGCGCAGATGCCTCACCCGGCCCTGTTCATAAAGCGCCGCCACCGGCTCGGCCCGCGCGACCTTGCCCCGGCTGGCGTGGACGGATTTCAGCGGCACCAGCGGATCGACCCCGCGCAGCACCTCGCTAACCATCTGCCCGCCCTGATTGACCTCCGCCACCAGCCGGTCCGCGCCGAAACGTTCCATGGCGCTGATCGCCGCACGCGCCCAATTGCCGGGCGTGGCCCCCTGCACGGTACAATCGGCCAGCACCACCGCACGCCAATCCTGCGGCGGTCCCTTGCACTGCGCCCCGACCACGACGATCCCGCATTCATCGGACCCCTTGCCACTGCTCGCCGCCGGGTCGAGCCCGACCACGATCCGGTCGAGCGGCGGCGCCTCACCCAGCCGCCCCGCCTCCAGCATCTCGCTGGTCCAAAGCGCCCCCTCCGCATCGGCCAGCAACACGCCGTCAAGCTCCTGCCGCCCCAGCCGCGTACCGCGATAGCGCGCCCGCACCTCCTCCAGAAACGAACCCGCGAGATTCGCCGCATTGGCCTCGGTCGGCGCCTGCGTCAGCACCGTCGAGTCGGCCTCCAGCAATTCCTTCAGCACCTCCACATTGCGCGGCGTCGTGGTCACGCAGACCTGCGGCCGCTCCCCCAGCCGCAACGCGAATTGCAACTGGTCCCAGGTCTCGCGCCCGCGCTTCCACTTCGCCAGCTCATCGACCCAGGCGGCATCGAACTGCGGCCCGCGCAGACCGTCCGGGTCATGCGCCGTACGCACGCTGGCCACGGCGCCATTGGGCCAGATCAGCCGCTTGCGGCTGGCCTCCCAATCCGGGCGCCGGTCCGGCGGGCTGCAGGCCAATATGCCGCTGTCACCGAACACCATCACCTCGCGCACCTGCTCGATGGTCTCCCCGACCAGAGCCACCCGCGCGCAGGGACCGGGATCGAGCGGACGCGCCCCCTCGACCTTTGCGCGCACCCATTCGGCCCCGGCCCGGGTCTTCCCGGCACCGCGCCCGCCCATCACCACCCAGGCCCGCCAATCGCCCTCCGGCGGCAATTGATGCGGCAGCGCCCAGAACTCGAACAAGAAAGGGAGAGCCAGAAGCTCTCCCTCGTCCAGTTCACTCAGGAACCTCTCCTGCGTTGCCACATCGGCGCAGCCGATCCAGCTTGCACCCGATCTCAGCCCGGGCCCGATCGAGATCGAGCGCATAGCTTCCACGGGCAATGCCCGCCCGTCTGTTACGGCATTCATTCAGCGTGTTCTCCGCTTTCAGGCAATGCGCCAACAGCCCCGAGACCTGACCCAGGGGCTTGGACATCGCGGTTTCCCTGATCTCCTCCCCGGACCGAGCCTGTTGCGACAGGCTTTCGATTTCTCGACGCAATTCCGCGATGGCGGCCTGCAGGGACCGCAGGATCTCCGCGCTCTCGGCCACGTCCTGTTCCGGGGTAATCATAGTCATGATGCTCTACCTCTCGTTTGGATCCCTCCAACCGAGCCGACATGGAAAAGCGGCCGCCGGGGTCACCCCCGGGGCCGCTGCCCATCTCTTCCAGCATGTCACAAACTGTGCCTTACAGCGGTCGCAAAGTCAAGGAAAACAAGGTTAACAACACCTTGCAAACCCGTGCGATCATTAAGATTTCCCTAATGACACCGCTAAGACGCTGATCTCGCTATGGTCCCCGCGGGGAACCGGGCCGAGACGGTGTTGCGCCGTCCCGGCAGCCGCTCAATTGCCGCCCGTCGAGGCGTTGCCCGCCGCCTCGGCGCCGCGCTCCGCCTCGATCTGACGCCAGCGCGCGACGTTGCGGTTGTGCTCATCCAGCGTCTCGGCAAAGGCATGACCGCCGGTGCCATCGGCCACGAAGAAGACGAAATCCGTCTCGGCCGGCTGCGCCGCCGCCATCAGGCTCGCCCGGCCCGGATTGGCGATCGGCGTGGGCGGCAGCCCTTCGATCACATAGGTGTTCCAGGGCGTCTCCTTGCGCAGTTCCGAGCGCCGCAGCCCCCGGCCCAGCACGCCCTCGCCCTTGGTCAGCCCGTAGATCACCGTCGGGTCGGTCTGCAGACGCATCCCCTGATTGAGCCGGTTGACGAAGACGCTGGCGACCTGCTCACGCTCCTCGGCCACCCCGGTCTCCTTCTCGACGATGGAGGCCAGCACCAGCAGCTCTTCGGGTGTCTCCACCGGCAATTCCGGGCTGCGCGCCTCCCAGGCCGCGGCCAGCTGCGCCGCCTGCGCCTCCTGCATCTGCGCGAGCAACGCCGCGCGCTTGTCCCCCGGTCGCACCTCGTAGCTGTCCGGCGCGAGCAGCCCCTCGGCGGGCACCTCCTCGATCTCGCCTTCCAGCAGATCAACGCCGTTCAGCCCCTGCACCACCTGCCAGCTCGTCACGCCCTCGGCGAGCGCGATGCGGAAGCGCGTGTCGGCCTTCTCCTTGGTCTCCTCATAGGCCTCGGGCACGTCCTCCTCGCCGGGGCTGAACTCCGCCCGCTCGACGAAACGGTTGCTCGACGGATCGAGCTCGCGCACCTGCACCGAGATCCGGTTCACCCCGATGCGATACACCACCTCGGTGCCGCAGGTGCTCGCGCCGCCCTTGGTCAGCACATCGACGATCTCGCGCATCGACTGCTCCGGCTGCACGAGGAAGGACCCGGCCTTGAGCTGCCCGGACTTCTCCTCATATTCCGCGCCGATGCGGAAGATCGGCGCCGAGCTGACCGCGCCCTGTTCTTCGAGATTCTGGCTGACCTTGCGCATGTTCGCCCCGCGCTCGACCTGCACGCAGATCGCCTGGCTCAGCGGGCCGGGGTTTTCATATTGGGACTTGCCCCAGAGGATCAGACCGCCCAGCAGGAACAGGGCAACCAGCAAGAAGGTCACCCCGTTGGACGCAATATGTCGCCACATTATGAGACTTTCCCGAACAGCACGCTCGCGTTGGTGCCGCCAAAGCCGAAGGAATTGCTCAGGGCCACGTTGATTTCGCGCTCCACCTTCTTGTTGGGGGCCAGATCGATCGGCGTCTCGACCGCCGGATTATCGAGGTTGATGGTCGGCGGCGCCACCTGATCGCGGATCGCCAGGATCGAGAAGATCGCCTCGATCGCCCCCGCCGCGCCGAGCAGATGTCCGGTCGAGGATTTGGTCGAGGACATGGTCACCTTGCCCGCATGCTTGCCCAATATCCGCTCGACCGCGCCGAGCTCGATCGTGTCGGCCATGGTCGAGGTGCCATGGGCGTTGATGTAGTCTATCGCCTCCGGCGCCAGCTTCGCCCGCTTCAGCGCCGCGCGCATCGACCGTTCGGCGCCCTCGCCATCCTCGGAGGGCGCGGTGATGTGATAGGCGTCGCCGGAAAGACCATAGCCCAGCACCTCGGCATAGATCTTGGCCCCGCGCGCCTTGGCATGTTCGTATTCCTCCAGCACCACCATGCCGGCCCCCTCGCCCATGACGAAACCGTCGCGGTCCACGTCATAGGGGCGGCTGGCCTTCTGCGGATCGTCGCCCCGCTTGGTGGAGAGCGCCTTGCAGGCGTTGAACCCGGCCATGCCGATCTCGCAGATCGCCGCTTCGGCACCGCCCGCGATCATCACATCGGCGTCATCGAGCTGGATCAGCCGCGCCGCATCGCCGATCGCATGGGCGCCGGTCGAACAGGCGGTCACCACCGAATGGTTCGGCCCGCGGAAATTGTAGCGGATCGAGACATGGCCGGAGATCAGGTTGATCAGCGCCCCGGGCACGAAGAACGGGCTCACCCGGCGCGGCCCGCGCTCCTTCATCATCACGGCGGTATTGGCGATCGAGTTCAGGCCACCGATGCCCGAGCCGATCAGCACGCCGGTGCGCTCCTGGCCCTCGTCATCCTGCGGCAGCCAGCCGGAATCCTCGACCGCCTGCTGCGCGGCGGCCATGCCGAAGAGGATGAAGGTATCGACCTTGCGCTGCTCCTTGGGCTCCATATAGGCATCGGCGTTGAACGTGTCGTCGCTGCCATCGCCAAGCGGCACTTCGCAGGCATATTGGGTGACCAGGTTGCTGGCATCGAAACCGGTGATCGGACCGGCGCCCGACTGACCGTCCAGCAGACGGCGCCAGGTCGCCTCGACCCCGTCCGCCAGCGGCGACACCATTCCCATTCCTGTCACAACAACTCTGCGCATATCCAAGCCCCTTGGTGTTCTCTTGCGTTGACCGGCTATACATTGCAGCCGCCCGTTTGTTCAAGTGCGCGCCCGCGCCCGATGGCAGACCGGCGCCGGTGAATCGCCTGAAATGACTCGGATAAGTTTAGACCGGCGGACCCTTGCGTGTCATCAATCTCACCGCCATTCCCTCCACCTCGACCTCGCGCAGCGCGACATATCCGAGCGTCTCGGCAATGCGCAGCGACTGGGCATTGTCGGCAGCGACCATGCAGACGGTGCGCCCGGCGATCACCCGGTCGAACCATTCATGCGCCGCCCGCGCCGCCTCGAGCCCGAGCCCGGCCCCGCGGGTCTGCGGCTCGATCACCCAGGCGGCCTCGGGAAACGGGTCGAAATCATCGCCGAGCCCGCGGGCGCCGAAATAGAACCCGGTCTGCCCGGCCATGTCGCGCCGCCCATGCATCTGCACCGCCCATTGGCCGAAACCGGTGATCTGCCAATGACCGGCGTTGCGCAGGAACGCATCCCAGGAGCGCGCCTTGGGCCAGGGCTTGCCGGAAATATGCGACACCACCGCCGGGCTCGCCCAGATCTCGGCGAAACGCGGGAAATCCTCCGCGCGCATCGCCCGCAGGGTCAGCCGGTTGGTGTTGATCGTCGGTATGCTGCGCGCCATGTCTGGTGAATTGCCTTCACGCTTGAATTGCTGCCTCGCCCCATGCTGCCGCAATCACCGCCCCCGGAGCAAGGGCCGAGACCGCCGCATATGAAAAAACGGCGCCTTTCCCGGGGGAACAGCGCCGTTTTTCGCATCACGATCCCGCCCTGGCGGGATGCCGGTGATCTCAGGAAGCTTCCTTGATGAACTTCACCGCATCGCCGAAGGTCTGGATGTTCTCGGCGGCGTCATCGGGGATCTCGATGCCGAATTCTTCTTCGAAGGCCATGACCAGCTCGACGGTGTCGAGGCTGTCCGCGCCGAGATCGTCGATGAACGACGCGTTCTCGGTCACTTTTTCCTCTTCCACACCCAGGTGCTCAACCACGATCTTTTTTACGCGCTCTGCGACGTCGCTCATAACAAGTCCTCATGTCTTCGGGCCAATGGGCCCCTTTTGGTTTCCGCAGGCCCCGCTGAGAGACCCTTGGAGGATGCCCCAAAAGGGGCGGCTAAATCCCTTGTTTGCACAAGGTATGGGGGCAATCAAGCACCCGTAGAACTGAATCTGCGCCCCCTTTAGCACATGATACTGGGGACGCAAACGCAATTGCAGCGACGCCTACAACATGGCCATGCCGCCGTTCACATGCAAGGTACTGCCGGTCAGATAGGCCGCCTCCTCGCTGGCGAGATAGACCACGGCCGAGGCGATCTCGCCCGGCTCGCCCATGCGACCGGCGGGAATTTGTCCCATGATTCCCGCCTTTTGCTCGTCGTTGAGCTTGTCGGTCATGGCCGTGGCGATGAATCCGGGCGCCACGGTATTGACGGTGATACCGCGGCTTGCGACCTCATAGGCGAGCGATTTACCCATCCCGACCATGCCGGCCTTTGACGCAGCGTAATTGGCCTGCCCGGGGTTGCCGGTGGCGCCGACGATCGAGGAGATATTCACGATCCGTCCCCAGCGCGCCTTCATCATGCCGCGCATCACGCCCTTGCAGAGCTTGAAAGTGGCGGTGAGATTGACGTTGATCACCGAATTCCACTCGTCATCGGACATCCGCATGAACAGGTTGTCGCGGGTGATCCCGGCGTTGTTGACCAGGATATCGACCGAGCCCATCGCCTCGGCCGCCTGTTTGGGCAGCGCCTCGACCGCGTCCATGTCGCTCAGGTTGCAGGGCAGCACATGGGCGCGTTCGCCCAGCTCGTCGGCCAGTGCCTGCAGCGGCTCGACCCGCGTACCCGACAGGCCGACGGTGGCGCCCCGTGCATGCAGCGCCCGTGCGATCTCGGCCCCGATCCCGCCCGAAGCCCCGGTGATCAGCGCGTTCTTTCCTGTCAAATCAAACATCTGTCTCTCTCAGTCCATTGTCGTTCTTGAATGTTCATCCATGGACATTGCCCATGGCTATCGTCGTCAGGCCCGGTTCACGGCGCTTCGATCGGCCGGGTCAGCAGCCCGAAGTCGCGTATCTCATGCTCGCGCAGCAGATACATCCCCTCCGACGGCGCCGCTCGCAGGGTGAACCAGTAAAACGCGTCCTGCCCCAGCATATCCGCCACGTAGCGCCGGTTCAGCGCGTGTTTCGGCGAGGTGGCCGGATAATCCGCCCCGTCGCGCAGGCTGTCGCGCCAGGAATGCACCCCGATCACCGCGCCGCGGATCATAGTCCTCTCGACCCCCGAAAGAAACAGCATCACCGCACCGGAGAATATCTGGCTGTCGCCGTCAAGATGCGTGTCGAGCCCGGCGCGGCGCAGCCGGTAGCCCATCTCGATCATCGCCGCGTCATCGACGGAACCATCGACATTGCGCTCCACCAGCGTAGTGATCTGCGGATTGGCGGCGAGCACCCGGGCAAACTGGCGCGGCGTGGCGCTGGTGATCGTGCCCGACATCAGCAGGCGCGACCCGGCAACGCGAAACTCGGTCGATTCCAGGTAATTGGCGGCGAGGTTGCAACTGCTCAGCGCGAGCAGCGCAACCAGCGCCAGGGCCGCGCGGCGGGCGATCACGCTTCGTTGACCGCCGCCACTTCCGCCGCCGTGCCGAAGGTCCGGGTGGCGAGGCTCTTGTCGATGCGCCGGATCATCCCGCTCAGCGCCTTGCCCGCGCCGATCTCCCAGGTTTCGGTGACGCCATGCGCGGCCATCCATTCCACCGAGGTACGCCAGCGCACCCTGCCGGTGACCTGATCGACGAGCAGCGAGCGGATCAGCGGCGCGGCGCCGACGCCCGCGGCCAGCACATTGGCGACCAGCGGCACCGCCGGGTCGTTGAATTCCACGTTATCGAGCGCGCTCGCCATCTCGGCGGCGGCGGGCATCATCAGCGTGCAGTGGAACGGCGCCGAGACCGGCAGCATCAGCGCCCGCTTGGCCCCGGCCTCCTTGGCCAGCGCCACGGCACGTTCGACCGCCGCCTTGTTGCCCGACACGACATTCTGCGCCGGGTCGTTCTCGTTGGCCACCTGGCAGATCTCGCCCTGCGCCGCTTCCTGGGCGATCTTCGCCGCCTGCTCGAAGCTCAGCCCGAGCAGCGCCGCCATGGCGCCCTCGCCGACCGGCACGGCGTTCTGCATCGCCCGGCCGCGGATCCGCAGCAGCCGCGCGGTATCGGCCAGCGACACGGTACCCGCCGCGCAGAGCGCTGAATATTCGCCCAGCGAATGACCCGCAACATAGCTTGCCCGCTCGATCCCGACCCCCTCGGCCTTGAGCGCCGCCATCGCCGCCATGGACGTGGCCATCAGCGCCGGCTGGGCGTTCTCGGTCAGGGTCAGTGTCTCGATATCGCCCTCCCAGATCGTCGCGGACAATTTCTCGCCGAGCGCCTCGTCAACCTCGTCAAAGACCGCCTTTGCGGCGGGATAGGCCTCGGCCAGCTCGCGGCCCATGCCGATGCTCTGGGCGCCCTGCCCGGGAAATACGAATGCGATGCTCATTGGGACCTCTAACTTGCGATGGGCAATGATGTATCCTGCAGAGCCTCGGCAAACAAGCCTGCACGGGACCTGTGCGCCAATCGCCATTGCGCCGCCACCGCGCGTCCCTATGTTGCGGCGGGAATTTCACGGAGCACCCCGATGGCCCTATCCAACACCGCGCAGCGTTATGGCGGCGTCGCCAAGACCTTTCACTGGCTCACCGCACTGCTGATCCTGACGCTGATTCCGCTCGGCCTCTATGCCGAGTGGCTGCCCCATGAAACCGCCGCCGAGCTGTCGCGCAAGGCCTGGATGTTCTCGCTGCACAAGACCCTCGGCGTGGCGGTGTTCTTCACCGCGCTGGCGCGGATCGTCTGGGCGCTGAGCCAGCCGCGCCCGGTGCTGCTCAATGCCGAGCGCCGGTTCGAGGCGTTTTTGGCCGAGATCATGCATTGGCTGCTCTATGGCGCGCTGGTGATCGTGCCGCTGTCGGGCTGGATCTCCCATGCCGCCGCCGAAGGTTTCGCGCCGATCTGGTGGCCTTTCGGGCAATCGCTGCCGCTGGTGGCGAAAAGCACGCAGGTCGAGCATACCTTTGCGCTGCTGCATTATATCTCCGGGCGGGTGCTGATCGCCGCATTGCTGCTGCATGTGGCGGGCGCCCTGAAACATCATTTCATCGACCGCGACGCCACCCTGCGCCGGATGCTGCCCGGACTGCCCGTGCTCGGCCCGCTGCCCGCCCCGCAACATCACCGCGCGCCGCTTTTCGGGGCGGTGGTGCTCTGGGCCATGGTGCTGGCGGGCGGCAGTTTCCTCGGCAGCAATGGCGAGAGCAACGCCCCGGCGGCTCCGGCGCTGGCCGAGGTTTCCTCGGACTGGCAGGTGCAGAGCGGCAGTATCGAGATTTCGGTGCAGCAATTCGGCTCCGCTGTCAGCGGCTCTTTCGAGGACTGGACCGCCGCGATCAGTTTCGAGGAAGTCGCGACAGGCGAGACGGCGGGTCATGTCACCACGACCATCTCGATCCCCTCGCTGAAGCTCGGATCGGTCACCGAACAGGCGATGGGGGCGGATTACTTCGATGCGCAGAGCCATGACACCGCCATCTTCGACGCGACAATCGTGAAAGGTAACGAGGGATATGTCGCAACCGGCACGCTGACCATCAAGGGCAACGAAATACCGCTTGAAATGCCTTTCGCGCTGACGCTGGACGGCGATCTGGCACAGGTGCAGGCCGAACTGGTGCTGGACCGTCGCCATTTCGGGATCGGCGAGAAGATGAGCGACGAGAGCAGCCTCGGCTTTGACGTCGCGGTGCAGATCTCGCTCAGCGCCACACGGGGCGAAAAGGAAACCGCCGGGCTTGCACCCGGCGGTTCCGCTCGGAACTTGTAGGCTGGCTTACTCGGCCTTCATCGCCTCGATCGAGATCTTCACCTCGATCTCGTCGCTGACATAGGGCGCGAACTTCTCGAGGTTGTAATCCGAACGCAGCACGGTGGCGGTGGCGTCGAACCCGGCCCAGGGCTTGCCCTCCATCGGATGCTCACCCATCTGATTGAGCTTGGCATCAAGCACTACCGGCTTGGTGACGTCGTTCATGGTCAGATCGCCGGTGATCTTGGCGGTATCCTCGCCGGTCACTTCGATGCCGGTCGAGGTGAAGGTCACCATGTCGCCCTCGGCGGCGTCGAAGAACTCTCCCGACATGAAATGCTTGGTGCGCTCTTCCCAGCCTGTGAACATGCTGCTGACCGGCATCGAGACGTTGACGGAGGAATTGGACGGATCTTCCTGATCCATCATGATCTCGCCCTCAAAGCCCGAGAACATGCCGGTGGTGGTGGAAAAGCCGAGGTGTTTGTAGGTGAACACCACCTGGCTGTGGCTGGGGTCGAGCGTGTATTTCTCTGCCGCGAAAGCGGTCCCGGCGCCGAGCGCGAGGGCGGCGGTGGTGGCGAAAAAAAGGTTCTTCATGACGTGTTACTCCAATTTGTCTGCCGCGTTGAACTGACCCCGAGAGCCGGGCGCGGCAAGTGCACAGAGCTCCCCATATTCTGCGCGCTGCTGAACAACCACCCCCGGAACGCCCTTGTGAGCGTTCAGCGGCGAACCGAGCGATTGCCTGCCGATCAGCCCCGCTGCCGCGCCTCGCGCAGATCGGAGAGCAGGTCGCTGAGGATGCCGGGATCGTCGAAAACCACCTCGGCGCGGACCGTTCCGGCGCGGTCGCGCAGCAGCAACGCGTTGCCTGTCGGCTCGACCGGCGCGAGATCCGCATAACGGCAGCGCCACAGGATCTCGGCCATGCCATTGCCCCGCAGCCGCACCTGGCGCAGCTCGCGACGACCCGTGTCGATCTCCATCCGCACCGGCGCGTTTTGGCCGCATCCGGCGAGCAGACCGGCGGCGGCGAGACAGAGGGTGAGGGAGAGCGCGGCCTTGAACAACAGCAGATCCGACTCCCAGCTCGCCCCCGGCGCCAGCCAGAGCGCCAGCGTCGCCAGCAGGAGCCCGCCGCCGCCAAGCGCCAGTGCGCCGCGCTGCAGCCGTGCCCGGAGCGCACTGGATCGCAGGCGTCGCACTGCATCACCGTCCGTCGATCTCCCTGCCCCGTCCACATGTTCGGTCGCTGTCACGGATCGTCCCCTGTTCGCCCTTGCTATCCGCCCGTATTCTGTCCATCAAATCGGCGAAATCACGGCAGCGGCGGGGCGCTGGCGCGACGGGCGTCCCGAAGCCTGCGCTTTGCCTGTCGCCTCGGCCCCACTCCGCCCTTGCCCTGCGCGCATAAAGGTGTATATCGGCCCGACCTTTGCACAGCTGATGAACCGCGCAGACTCTCGTGGTGGGGCCGCAAGGGATCTTGCCCTGCCTATGAAATGCGCTTTGATAGAAATAGGAGAGCACATGCCGCTTTATGAGCATGTCATGATTGCGCGTCAGGACCTGTCCAACACGCAAGCTGAAGGTCTGATCGAACATTTTGGCACAGTCCTTGCCGACAACGACGGCAAACTCGTGGATAGCGAGTATTGGGGCGTCAAGACGATGGCCTACAAGATCAACAAGAACCGCAAAGGCCATTATGCCTTCCTGCGCTCGGATGCCCCGGCAACCGCCGTTCAGGAAATGGAGCGCCTGATGCGCCTGCATGATGACGTGATGCGCGTGCTGACCATCAAGGTCGAAGAGCACAAGGATCTGCCCTCGGTGCAGATGCAGAAGCGCGACGAGCGCGAAGGCCGTGGCGAACGCCGCGAGCGTCGTTGATCCTCAGCTTTTGAAAAGGACATAAACCATGGCTGCAAAACCGTTTTTCCGCCGTCGCAAGGTCTGCCCCTTCTCGGGCGACAACGCACCTGCGATCGATTACAAGGACACCCGTCTGCTGCAACGCTACATCTCTGAGCGTGGCAAGATCGTTCCTTCCCGCATCACCGCCGTCTCGGCCAAGAAACAGCGCGAGCTGGCCCGTGCCATCAAGCGCGCCCGTTTCCTCGCCCTGCTGCCCTACGCCGTCAAGTAAGGAGAGAGCACATGCAAGTTATCCTTCTGGAACGTGTGGCCAAGCTTGGCCAGATGGGCGAAGTCGTCGAAGTGAAGCCGGGCTATGCCCGCAACTTCCTGCTGCCTCAGGGCAAGGCGCTGAGCGCCTCCAAGGCCAATATCGAAGCTTTCGAGGGCCGCAAGGCCCAGCTTGAGGCGCAGAACCTCGAGACCAAGAAAGAAGCCGAGAAAATGGCCGAGAAGCTGAACGGTCAGCAATTCATCGTGATTCGCTCCGCTTCGGATGCCGGCGCGCTCTATGGCTCCGTCACCACCCGCGACGCGGCCGATGCGACAACCGAAGAAGGCTTCACCGTCGATCGCAAGCAGGTCGTTCTCGGCCAGCCGATCAAGGAGCTGGGCCTGCACGACGTGCAGATCATCCTGCACCCCGAGGTCGAAGCGACCATTCAGCTGAACGTCGCGCGTTCGCCCGAGGAAGCCGAGCTGCAGGCCTCCGGCAAGTCGATCCAGGAACTGGCCGCCGAAGAAGAAGCGGCTGCCGAGTTCGAGATCTCCGAATTGTTCGATGACATCGGCTCCGCCGGTGCCGACGACGATTACGACGCACCGGCCCCGGCCCGTGACTCCGAGGAAGACAGCTCGAACGCCTGATCCGCGGATCGCGTCTCGCAATTTCGGAAAGGCCGGGTGCAGCAGCGCCCGGCCTTTTCGCTTGGCCCAGACCCCCGATACACCGTCAGTAGATCGTCAGCCGCAGCGTGTAATATTCAAAACCGGTGGTGCGCAGCAGCTGGAAGATCCCGACCTCGTACATCTGGTTCCGGGTGTGGAAGCTGAAATCCGCCTGGCAATCCACCACGTTCGGCAGGGTGAAACAGGTATTGTCGCTGCCAAAGAGCTGCAGCCGCGCGGTCTGCCCGCTACCGGCGCCGAAGACGTAGCAGACCGGCATGCCGTCGGCGACCTGCCCGGAGACTTCCCCGGACGAGGCACCGTGGGCAAAGCGGATCTCGGTGCAATATTGCGCCGCCGCACCCTGGGCCCAGAATGTCAGCAGGATCGCCGCAAGAAATCTGATCATGGGAAATATCTCCTGATAAAACATGAATCCTAGCAGTTTTTCCGGTTTCTGTCTGCTGCATCGCTCCTGGCCGCCGAGGCCCGCGCCCGGCAGGGACAGGCGAAGCGCCGCCCACCATGATCAATCGCCTTGCCCGACCGCCCCGCTTGCGTAATCTGCGCGCAGTTTCAACAAGTTTCGGTGCATCATGCCGCAGACCCGCCAGCGTGTTCTACTCAGCCTTCTTGTCGCCACCGCTCTCACCGCCTGCACCGTAGCCCCGCAACCGGTGCCCCAGCCCGCCCCGGTCGCCCTGCCGCTCCATCCCAACGAGACGCCGGAGCTGCGCCAATCGATCAACAGATGGGCCGATCACTACGAGGTGCCGCGCAGGCTGGTGCATCGCCTGGCGATCCGCGAGAGCACCCACCGTCCCGGCGCGCGCAACGGTCCCTATTACGGGCTCCTGCAGATACTGCCCGCCACCGCCCGCAGCATGGGCTTCCGCGGCAAGCCGTCGGATCTGCTCAATGCCGATACCAATCTCGAATATGCGGTCAAATATCTGCGCGGTGCCTGGCTCTTGTCGGACGGCGATCACGGCACAGCGGTCAAATGGTATTCGCGCGGCTATTACTACGAGGCCAAGCGCCGCGGCATGCTGGAGGAGACCGGTCTGCGCGGCAGCTGAGACGGCGGCTATGTCATATGTTATACTGTCGGTGTATTGTCGTTGACAGGGACCGCGAGAAACTGTCCAACTCGGGTTTACTCTCTGAGTTCCGTGCGCGCCTTCGGTCGCGGCGTTCAACCTGTTGGAAAGAAGGGACTAAGTGAACACCAGTTTCCCGAACCATCGTGCGAGCCATCTCGACCTCATCGCCGCCACTTCCGATATCGGCCTATGGGAGCTCGACGTTCGCACCGGGGTCGCGGAGCGCAATCTGCGCCATGACCAGATCTTCGGCTATGTCGGCGCGCTCGATCGCTGGAGCGACGAGATCTTCCTGTCGCATGTCGTCGCACGGGACCGCGAACGCGTCGGCGGGCTGCTGCGCGCGGCCGTGGCGGCGGGGGAGCCCTGGGCCTTCGAGACGGAAATCCTCAGCGCGCAGGGCGATCGCCGCTGGATCTCCGCCAAGGGGCAGCCGCGCTTCGATGGATCCGGAAAGATCACCCATCTGATCGGCCATGTGCTCGACATCACCGCGTCCAAGCGGCGCGAGGAACGGCTGAAACTGCTTTCCGGAGAGCTCAACCACCGGGTGCTGAACACGATTTCTGTGATCCGCGCGATGGTCCGGATCAGTGCCCATAACGCCGGGAATATCGAGGATTTCACCGTCGATCTGGACGCACGGCTCGATGCGCTGGCACGGTCCAGCCGGATGCTCACCAGAAATCCCGACAAGGATACTTTCCTGCGTGAGATCGTCGAGACCGAAGTCGCGATGTTCGGCAGCGGCACGACGCGGATCGGTGTCACCGGCCCGACCGACATCTCGCTCGAACCGCGCTCGGCAGAGGCGATGACGCTGGTGCTGCACGAGCTTCTGACCAATGCCGCGAAACACGGTGCGCTGTCCAACGATGACGGGCGTATCGACATCGCCATCACCCGCAATCCCGACAATTCGCTGAGCCTGAACTGGGAGGAAAGCGGCGGACCGGAAGTCGGCACGCCGGGGCCGGCGGGCTTTGGTGGTGCGTTGATTGCCAATGCGCTCAACGGTGTCGGCGATCTGCAACGGGATTACCGACGCGAAGGGCTGCGGGTGAAGATCTCCCTGCCCTACCAGCGCCCCGTCCATGTGCTGCCGCGACCGAGCGACAATATCAGCGATGCGCCGCGGCTGCTGCTGGTCGAGGATGAGGTGGTGATCGGCATGGACCTGTCGCTGACGCTGGAAGAAGCCGGTTTCAGTGTCGACGGCCCCCATGCCGATGTCGCCGCGGCGATGCGGGCGCTCAATGTCATGCCCGATATTGCCCTGCTCGACGTGCAGCTCGGCAAGGAGACAAGCGCCCCGGTGGCCGAACGGCTGCGCGCGCTCGGCGTGCCCTTCGTGGTGCTGAGCGGTCGTGCCTCCGACGATCCGCTGCCGCCGGGTTTCGAAGGCGCCGCGGTGATGCAGAAACCGCACCGGGATTGCGCGTTGCTGGCGCTGTTGCAGCAATGTCTCGACGCGGCGGCGGAGGACCGGCGCGGCAGCGGCACCTGAGCCCTGGCCGCGCCGTAACAGGCAGGGACGGGCATCGGCGGAGCAGCGCGTGCCGCGTTGCGGATCCTCAGAGCGGCGGCACCGTGAATGCCACCGACAGGGCCGTGCCGGTCTCGGTGACCTCATGGTTGAGCGCGCTGTTGAGCTGCGCCGCGGCGGAGGACATCAGCGCCACGCCGAGCCCCGACCCGCGCGCGTCCTTGCGGGTTACGTCCGGCTCCCGCCCGACGCCGTCATCTTCACAGCAAAAGGCGAAACGCCCCTCGCCGATCTTGCTCAACCGGATCGAGATCCGGCCCGCGCGATTGTCGGGAAAAGCGTATTTGATCGAATTTGCCGCAAATTCGCTGGCGATCATGCCCAATGCCGAGGCCATGCTGACCCTGATCTCCGCATCCACGCTATTGCAGGAGATGCGCACATGCGGCGGGCAGATGTCCTGCAGAAACGCCGCGACGCGCCGCAGATAGCTGTCGGCCCTGACCGAACCCTTGCCGCCGCGCGACATCAATTCGCCATGCAGCGAGGCCACGGCAGAGATGCGCCTTTCCAGAAGTTCGAGCACTTCGAGCGCCACGTCGTCGCTGACCCGGCGGGCGGACATGCGCAGCAGCGACGAAATCGTCTGCAGCGAATTCGAGACCCGGTGATCCATCTCGCCGCGCAGCTGTTCCTCGTGCTTGATCCGCTTGCGCAATTCAAGTTCGGTCACCACCTGTTTCGACAGGGTGCGCAGCGCCTCGCGCTGGAATTCCGTCAGCTTGCGCGGCTTGGTGTCGAGCACGCAAAGCGTTCCGATGGGCATCCCGTTGGGCGCAATGAGCCGCGCTCCGGCGTAGAATTCGACATGCGGATCGCCGGTGTGGAGCGTGTTGTCGCTGGTGCGCGGATCCGCGGACATGTCGCTGATCTCGAAGAGCGAATCCTCCAGGATCGCGTGCGAGCAGACCGATTGGTCGAGCGGCGTCTCGTGGGGCTCGAAACCGACCCGCGCCTTGAACCATTGCCGGTCATCGTCCACCAGGCTGATCAGCGACACCGGCACTTCGCAGATCTTCGAGGCGAGCGCCACGATATCATCGAAATTGACCTCCGCCCCGCTGTCGAGCACGTCATAGGACCGCAGCGTTCTGAGCCGTTCGTCTTCATCGGGATGTTTTGGCGCCAGCACTGGACTTCCTGCTGCTAAAGAATTGCGTCGAAACGACATGATAACCGGTGGGGCCCTCAGTGAACAGGCCACCGGTACAAAACACCCGCGCCCCCCGGACGGGGCGGCGCAGGCCGGAAACGCAAAAGAGCCGCCCCGGTCCGGAGCGGCCCTTTCGGCATCATGGGATGCCGGTGTGGCTTATTCGTCTTCCAGCGCCTCGACGGCCTTCTGCAGCTCGTCCTTGCTGATCTCCTTCTCGGTCACATCGGCGTTTTCGACGATGTGATCGACGACCTTGTCTTCGAAGATCGGGGCGCGCATCTGCTGCTGCATCTGCTGGTTCTGCTGCACGAATTCAAAGAACTGGCGCTCCTGGCCGGGATACTGACGCGCCTGGTTCATGATCGCCTGGGTCATCTCGGCATCGGTGACCTGCACCTCGGCCTTCTGGCCAAGCTCGGCAAGCAGCAGCCCCAGACGCACGCGGCGCTCGGCAAGCTTCTTGTGCTCGTCGGTGGTCTCGATCTCGGGGTGATCGTGGCCCTGAACCTCGGGGTTTTCCTCGTGCCAGAGTTGATGCGCGATCTGACCGGCCTCGGCCTCGACAAGGCTCGGCGGCAGGTCGAAGCTAACCAGCTTGTCGAGTTCGTCAAGCAGCGCGCGCTTCATCACGGCGCGGCTGGCACCGGCATATTCGGCTTCCAGACGCTCGGCGATCTGACCCTTCAGCGCGGCAAGATCCTCAGCGCCGAATTTCTTGGCCAGCTCGTCATTCACCTCGGCAGCGACCGGTTCCTTGACTTCCTTGATCTTGCAGTCGAACACCGCTTCCTTGCCGGCGAGGTGGGACGCCTGATATTCTTCGGGGAAGTTGACGGTGACGGCCTTCTCCTCGCCCGCCTTCACGCCGGTGAGCTGCTCTTCGAAACCGGGGATGAAGGAATTCGAGCCCAGCACCAGCGGGTAATCTTCCGCCGAGCCGCCCTCGAAGGCTTCGCCATCGACCTTGCCGACGAAATCCATCACGACCTGATCGCCGTCCTGCGCCGGGGCGCCCTCTTCGCGGGCCTTGAAGTCCTGCGCGGTCTCGGCGAGGTTGTTCAGCGCTTCCTCGACAGCGGCGTCATCGGCCTTGGCGACCAGCTTTTCCAGCTTGATCTGGCCGAGGTCGAGCTCGGGGATCTCCGGCAGCGCCTCGTAGGACATCTCGACCTCGACGTCGTCGCCCTCTTTCCAGTCCTCGTTGGTCATCTTGACCTCGGGCTGCATGGCGGGGCGGTCGCCGGACTTCTCGAAATGCTCGTTCATCGCGCCGTCGATGCTTTCCTGCATCGCCTCGCCCATGACGCGCTGGCCGAACTGCTTCTTCAGCAGCGCCATCGGCACCTTGCCCTTGCGGAAACCCTTCATCTCGACGTCGGGCTGGGCTTCGGCCAGTTTCTCGTTGACCTTGGCCTCAAGTTCGGCGGCCGTCACGGTGATGGCGTAACCGCGTTTCAGACCTTCGTTCAGCGTCTCGTTGACCTGCATGTGTGCTCCATAGGGTAAGGCCGCGCGCGGAGGGCACGGGCGAAAATTTCCGCCCTTCTAGGGCCCTTGCCGCGCGCATGCAAGAGGGGGATCATACCGCCGGTCCGATTGGCTCGCACGGGGTACAGGACCGCGTCGCGTCAGCCGACCGGCGCGGATCACATCCCCAGCGCTTCCTTGTACATTTCCATCACAGCTTCTTCCTCGGCGATGTCGTCCTTGTCGCGTTTGCGCAATGCGATCACCTTGCGCAGCACCTTGGTGTCATATCCGCGGCCCTTGGCCTCGGCCATGACTTCCTTCTGCTGCTCGGCGAGGTCCTTCTTCTCGGCATCGAGCCGTTCGATCCGCTCGACGAATTGCCGCAGTTCATTGGCCGTCACCCGGTAATTGGCCTCGCCGACCTGGTCGACAACATCCGCATCCATGCCTGTATCGTTCATCACGCGCTCCTGAAATATCCGCGCTGCCTGATAGCCCGAGCAGCCTCGCACCCGCAAGCCGCTCTTGCCCGTGGCGGCGGATTGCAGTAGCGCTCGGCTTATGGAACATCAAAGCACCTCCCTCTTCGACATGCTGATCTGGCTCGGCGTCGCCGTTACCATCCTCGGGCTGATCGGGCTGATCTGGAGCATCGTGCGCGTGGCCCGGGCGCGCCGCGCGCAGCTTGACGATGCGGCGATGCGCGCCGCGGTGCAGGCGGCGCTGCCGCTGAACCTCGGCTCGCTGTTCCTGTCGGTGATCGGGCTGATGATGGTCATCCTCGGCATCTTCCTCGCCTGAACGCCGCATCGCGCCGCATACGCGGGATCGCCCCCGGGACCGGCCCGCGCTTGCAAGACGCGCGGGGGCGGATATCATCGCCCTGCCCCTGCCTTGAGGAACCCGCCATGACCGACAGCCCCGCCGCCCCGCGCGTCACCGCCTTCTTCGACGAGACCACCAATACCGTCAGCTACGTGGTGCAGGACCCGCAGGGCGCCGCCTGCGCGATCGTCGATTCGGTGCTCGATTTCGATCATGCCGCCGGGCGCACCGACACCAGCACCGCCGACCGGATCGTCGATCACATCACCTCCCATCACCTTCAGACCCAGTGGATATTGGAAAGCCATGTGCATGCCGATCACCTGTCGGCGGCGCCCTATCTGCAGCAGCGGCTCGGCGGCAAGATCGGCATCGGCGCGCAGATTACCACGGTGCAGGACACGTTCGGCAAGGTCTTCAACGAGGGCACCGAATTCCAGCGCGACGGCAGCCAGTTCGACGCGTTGTTCGAGGATGGCGATTCCTTTCACATCGGGCAGCTGCGGGCGGACGTGATGCATACGCCGGGGCATACGCCGGCCTGTATGACCTATGTGATCGGCGATGCGGCGTTTGTCGGCGATACGCTCTTCATGCCCGATTTCGGCACCGCGCGCTGCGATTTTCCCGGCGGCTCGGCGGAGCAGCTCTACCGCTCGATCCAGCGGATACTGGCACTGCCCGAGGCGACGCGGATCTTCGTCGGGCATGACTACAAGGCGCCGGGACGCGAGGAATTCGCCTGGGAGACCAGCGTGGCGGAGGAACGGGCGAACAATGTCCATGTCGGCAACGCGCGGTCGCAGGATGACTTCGTCGCGATGCGCGAGGCGCGCGATGCCAAGTTACCGATGCCCAAGCTGATCGTGCCCTCTTTGCAGGTCAACATGCGCGCCGGTCACATGCCTGCCCCGGACGACAGCGGCACGGTGATGCTCAAACTGCCGATCAACAAGCTCTGAGCGCCGTCCGGGGCCTCGCCCACCCCCGCCTGCAAGCGGTGCTGGACAGGGCCGCGGCGCTTGCGTAAATCAGGCGCATGGATATTCGTCAGATCACCCCCCGCTATTACGTCGCCCCGCAGATCTCGCCGGAGGACATGTCGGCCCTGCGTGAAGCGGGGATCACCCGGATCCTGTGCAACCGCCCCGATGGCGAAGTGCCGCCGAGCCATCAGGCCGCCGCCATCCGCTCGGCGGCCGAATCCGCCGGGCTGGGCTTTGCCGAACAACCGCTTACCCATCAGACCATGACGCCCGAGGTCATCGCGCAGAACCGCGCGCTGGGTGTGGAGAGCGGCGAGGTGGTGCTGGCCTATTGCGCCTCCGGCACGCGCTCGACCATCGCCTGGGCTCTCGGCCAGGCCGGGGAGAAGGACGCCGACGAGATCATCGCGGCGGCGAAGGCCGGCGGCTATGATCTGGAAAACCTGCGCGGCGTGTTGCAGCAACCCTTCGTCTGATCACGCAGGGCCGGAGGCGGCCTAGGCGACGCCGATCTGCCCGGACAGGTGCTGTCGCCGTATCGGCGGCATCCGCCTGCCCCTAGTCTTCTGACGCTGGCCAGCCGATCTGGCCCGAGCCTCGCGCCCTGTTGATCAGGCCCGCCTGATCCTGCCCTGCTGCACGCGCGCCAATCTCGCGCACCGCCCACTGCGCCCGTCCGGCCCTGACCGATCCTGCCGGCTCAGGCCTGCAGCCGCTCCGGTGTCTCGGCCTGCGCCCGCAGCCTTGCGAGTTCCGCCGGATCCTCCATCTCCGGCACCGGCAGCATTTCCGGCAGGTCCGACATATCGGGCATCTCCGGTTGCGCAGCCGGTTCAGGCGACGGCGGTGGGGGTGCGACGCCCGCGGTCTCCATTTCCGGTGCCGCGCCGAGCCGGTCCGGCTCCTCCTGTTGCAGCGCGCCGCGATCCTCCCGACGGCGTTGCGGCCCGGTGTCCTTTGCGGCGGCGGGGGTGAGGCGCAGGGCGCGTTGCCCGCCCACCTGTCCAAGCCGTCCCGTCGCCAATTGCTTGCCGGTGATCG
The DNA here is from genome assembly GCF_042685005.1 of Sulfitobacter aestuarii. Classification (NCBI taxonomy): domain Bacteria; kingdom Pseudomonadati; phylum Pseudomonadota; class Alphaproteobacteria; order Rhodobacterales; family Roseobacteraceae; genus Sulfitobacter; species Sulfitobacter aestuarii. The sequence continues at coordinate 106,919 of NZ_JBHUMP010000007.1, forward strand.
TGAGCACCTCTACCGCGTCGAACCGTGCCGAGCCGAGCGACAGCACATCTCCGGGTTTCAGCGCCGAGATCTGTTGCAGCGGCAGCGACAGGCGGGTCAGCGCGATGTCGAGCTCCGCCCGCAGCCCCATCGCCACCTCCCCGAGCACCGGACCGGGCGCGGCGGCGCCCGCCGTCTCGGCCTCCGCCGGTGCGCTGCCGGGGGCGGCGGCGGGCGGGGTCAGCGGCAGCAGCAGGCTCAGCACGCCCTGACGCTGCCCCGCCGCCAGATCCACGGTGATCCGCACCAGCCGGTATTCCGGCGCCTCGAGCGCCAGCTGCAACAGACGTGCATCGCCCACATGCGCCCCGAAACGCAGCCCGTCGAGCAGCGCCGCCTCCGGCGCATCGCTCAACAATTCCGCCGCCGTCTCGAACAGCCGGTCCAGCAGCGGCGCGCAGATCGCCGCATCGGTCGCGGTCATCGGGCGCGGCGCGTCCTTTTCGGCCTCCAGCACCTTGCCCATGCATTGCTGCTGGATCAGCCCGCCGACCAGCGCCGGGGCGAGCAGGGCCGCGCCGCGCCGCCCTTCCGGCCCGTCCAGCAAGAGCATCAGGTCCGCCGCCTCGAACAGATCGCCGAAATCCTCGCCACGCCGCGCCTCGCTGGTGATGCCGATGGCCGCCATGGCAACGCCGAGCAGCGCCTCCGCCGATTTGGCCAGTGACAGGCGCAGCGCCTTGGCCAGCGACATGCCACGGATCTGCGCCTCCGCCTGACCGGCCCGTGCCTTGCGTCGCATCACCGAATTCTGATCAACTTCTGTCATCGCCTCCCCCGGCTGGCGGGTCCGGTTTCCAGTCTAGCAGGGCTTTGGTTAACGCGACCTTTACGACGGCGAAACGCCCGTCGGCTCCGCCGCGACAGCCGCGTCGAGCGACAGGGGCAGACGGATCCTGAATGTGGTGCCGTCAGAAGGGCTCATCAGCTCGATGCGCCCGCCGAGCCGCCCCATGATCTCCCGGCAGATGGCAAGACCAAGCCCCGCGCCGGTGCCGACCCCGCCGTCGAGCCGGGCGAATTTCTCGAAGACCACGTCGCGCGCCTCGGCGGCGATGCCGCTGCCGTTGTCGCTGAAATCGATCACCACCTCGCCGCCCGAACGGCGCGGCCTGATCGACAGGCGCGGCACCTCGGCACGGCAGTATTTCTGCGCATTGGCGATCAGGTTGATGAAGACCTGCGCCAGCCGGTCGGTATCGGTGTCGAGCGCCAGATCCTCCGCCGCACGGTCGCGCGCGATCTCGAGCCGTCGCTCGGCCCCGGCCTGCGCGGTGGAGACCGCGTGATCGATCACGTCGCCCAGCCGTGCGCGCTGACGGTTCAGCACGACCTGGCCATGTTCGAGCACCGACAGATCGAGCAGGTCGTCGAGCAGCCGCGTCAGGCGGATCGCCTCGGTATGGATGATCGAGGCATAACGGGTCTTCTCTTCCGCCTCCAGACCTTCGGCATCGCGCAGGATCTCCGAAAAGGAGCGGATCGAGGTCATCGGCGTGCGCAGCTCGTGGCTGATCTGGCTGAGAAAACTGTCCTTCTGCCGGGACAATTGCGTCAGCTTCTCATTGGCCTCGCGCAGCTGCGCGGCGGTCCGGGCGAGCTCGCGGGACTTGACCTCGAGCTGACTGGAATATTCCAGCATCTGCGCGGATTCATCGGCCACCGCCAGCAGATCCTGCACCGAGACCGAGGTGCCGCCGATGATCTGCGCCACCATGGCATGGGCGGTGGCGGCGCCGACCGACCCGGTCAGCTCGCGTTCCAGCGCCTGCACAAAGGAGGGGCTGGGTGCCGGCAGGCTGCCGCTCAGCCCCTGCGCGCGGGCGGCGGCGGCGAAGAACGCCTGCGCCTCGCGCGCCCCGAGGATCCGCTGCGCCATGACCATCAGATCCTCGCTGTCGGCGACCGAGGCGTTCCAGCCGCGCGACGGGCTGGAGTGATCGAAGACATTGACGAATTGCGCGCCCTGCAGCCGTTCCACCGGATCGGGAAAATCGAGCAACGAGACGCTGACGAAGGTCAGCAGGTTGAGCCCAAGGCTCCAGATCACCGCATGGACGGTCGGATCGAGGCCCGAAATGCCGAAGAGCGCCTGCGGACGCAGCCAGGACAGGCCGAAGAGCCCATGATCGAAGCTCGCCGCCGAGAGCGCCACGCCGGGTCCGAAGGAGGGCAGCAGCATGGTGAAGACCCAGAGCGCGAAGCCGACGCAGAGCCCGGCCAGAGCCCCGCGCCCGGTGGCGCCGCGCCAGAAGATGCCGCCGAGCATGGCGGGCAGGAACTGCGCCACCCCGCCGAAGGAGATCAGCCCGATCGCCGCCAGCGCGCCGCTGCCGCCCGAGGCGCGGTAATAGAAATAGCCGAGCGCGAGGATGAACAGGATCGACAGGCGCCGGGCCCGGATCACCACGTTGCGCACATCCCCCGACTGGCTCGCGCCCTGACGGCTCAGGGCCAGCCAGAGCGGCATGACGATGTGGTTGCTCAGCATCGTCGCGAGCGCCAGCGTCGCCACGATCACCATCGAGGTCGCCGAGGAGAAGCCGCCGAGAAACGACAGCATCGCCAGCCCGTTCTGCCCCTGGCTCAGCGGCAGCGACAGCACGAAGAGATCGGGGTTCGACCCCGGCGGCAGCAGGTCGAGCCCGAGCACCGCGATCGGCACCACGAAGAGGCTCATCAGCAGCATGTAGAGCGGGAAGGCCCAGCTGGCGATCTGCAGATGGCGTTCGTCCTCGTTCTCGACCACCAGCACCTGGAACATCCGCGGCAGGCAGAGGAAGGCGGCGGCCGACAGCAGGATCAGCGCCGTCCAGCGGCTGCCCGCGACCTGCCATGTGCCGATCGCCGATGCGTCGATGCGCGCCAGCGCCTGCCCGGCCCCGCCGGCCAGCCCCCAGACGACGAAGATCCCGACCGCGAGCAGCGCCACCAGCTTGACCACTGCCTCGACCGCCACGGCGATGACCACGCCGTGATGACGCTCGTTGGCATTGAGGTTGCGGGTGCCGAAAAGCACGGTGAAGAGTGCCAGCCCAGTGGCCACCCAGCCCGCCGCGCGGGCGGTGTTGATCGGCTCGGCCCCCGGCGCGACGGCTCCGGCCTCCGGCGCCGCGAAGATCGACAGCGACAGGGTCACCGATTGCAGCTGCAGCGCGATATAAGGGGTGACCCCGATCACCGCCATCAGCGTGACCAGCACCGCCAGAAGGTTCGACTTGCCGTAGCGCGAGGAGATCAGGTCGGCGACCGAGGTGATCCGCTGGCTGCGCCCGATGCGCACCAGCCGGCGCAGGATCCACCACCAGCCGATCATCACCAGCGACGGACCGAGATAGATCGTCACGTATTCCAGTCCCGAACGCGCCGCATAGCCGACCGCGCCGTAAAAGGTCCAGGCGGTGCAATAGATCGACAGCGACAGCGTATAGACCAACGGCGAGCGCAACAGCCAGTCGCCGCGCCCGCGCAGTCCGGCGCGTTCGGCGGCGAAGGCGATGATGAAGAGGAAGGCTACATAGGTCAGGCAGACCGCAACGAGCTGGTTGAGCGAGACCATCAGCGCCGCCCGGCGGCAGCCGGATTATTGCCGCGCCGCTTGAGACCGAGCGCTGCAAGTATGAGCGCCGCCCAGATGCCGAAGACATATTTCAACGTCACGCTGGTCGCCAGCGCGCCCGCCGCCTCCGGATCGAGCGCACCGGACAGGCCCGGCGCGGGCGGCGACAGGGGCGCCGCGACGGGCCAGAGCAGCGGCAGCATCCACAGGCCGAGCCCGAGAAACGGCAGGAAACGCAGCGCGTCGAGCATCCGGCGCCGCCGGTAGCTGCGTCGTTCCAGGAACAGCGGCCCGCGATCCATCCGTCAGCCCCCGGTCATGGCGCGGTGAGCTCGCGCACCGCCGCCAGCATCTCGCTGTTGGAAAACGGCTTGGTCATGAACCGGCTGACCCCGGCCTGCTCGGCCATTTCGCGGTCGCGGCTCTGGCCCCGGGCGGTGAGCATCAGGATCGGCAATGTCGCGAACGCCGGATCGGCGCGCAATTCGCGCAGGATGTCGAAACCGGACTTGCCCGGCAGCATCACGTCGAGCAGCACCAGATCGGGCACCGCCTTGCGGATCACCTCGACGGCGGTGCTGCCGTTGGCCAGCATCTCGACCCGCCAGCCCTCGCGGCTGAGCAGGAAGCGGATCGCCTCGGCGATGTTCATCTCGTCCTCGACCAGCACCACGCGTTTGCCCATGCGGCCCCTCCCCCTGTTTCCCCCGAAACGCGGCCCGGTTTTCCCGTCTGTCGCGGGATGGCCCCGGCCGCGCTGCAAGGATGCATGTGAAATGACAGGCTGTCAAAAAATGTTGCGGGACCGGGGCCTGTCTTCAGCGGCCTTCGCTGAGGATCGAAGGGTCGCGGCGCGCCGGGCAGCCCTGACGCGGGCAGACGCGGCAGGTGGTGCCGACCTCCTGTGCCGGATCACCGTCCGGGCCGGTGGCGGGCAGGATCAGCATCAGCGCGTGGGTGAGCGGCGGGCAATTGTAACGGGCCGCGCCCTGCGCTTCGCAGGTGGCGAAACTGTCGAACCGGCTCTCATTGCGACCGATCTGACGCAGGCGCTGGGACAGGACCAGACCGGGATGGCCGAGCACCGCGTAAAGCGGCCAGAGCGGGCAGCAGGCAGCGAGCCGGGGCAGCGAGAACCCGGCAATCGGCTTGCGGAAGATCAACGTGCCGGAGGCGTCGCAGATCACCAGCCCGGCATCGAGATCCACGCGCGCGGCGAGACGGCGCATCAGCCGCGCCACCGGTTGACCCAGCGCTTCGGCCAGGGCCGCCGGGTCCGGGCCATGCAGGGGCAGCGCCGCGTCGAGCACGCGCATCGGCAGGGCCGCCGCATCCGCCGCGATCTGGCGCAGCATCGGCGCCGCGATCTGACGCGCCGCGCGCGAGTTCAGCCCGCCCGACGACAGCAATTCGGCGATACACCCCTCGGGATCGACCGCATCCTCTAGCGCCTCGAAATGGAAATCATAGTCGGCGAAAAAGGCTTCGACCTCGTCGCGCGGCGAACCGGCGCTGTCGCTGGCCTGCGGATCGGCGTCGAAATAGCTCAGCAGCGCCCGGGCGGATTCGGCGAGACGGTGGGAATCCTCGTCGAGATTTGCGTGAAACCGGCCCTGCCATTCGACCTCGAGCGTATCGGTCTCCGCCAGGATCGCGGCGGTGGAGCGGATCGCGGTCGCGGTGCTCAACAGCTCGTGCATCGCGGCGGCCAGATGCGGATCATGCGCCAGCCGGTCGCCCAGCGCCTCGACCGTGCGTTCCAGCGCGGCAATGCGGCGCTGCGCGGCGATCAGCGCCTCGGCCCAGCCGGGGAACCGTCCGGCGAATTCATCGGCCCGCGCCACCTCCGCTTCCGACAGCCGGGCATCGAGCGCCGCCTCGCGCAGCCCGGCGATCAGCGCCGCCCCGGCCCCCTCGCTCAGCGCCTGCGCCTCGACCCCGAGCGCCGCGGCAATGTCGAGCAGCAGCTTGCCGCCGATCCTGCGCCGGTTGTGTTCAATGAGGTTGAGATAGCTCGCCGAAATGCCGATCTGGCGCGCCAGCTCCGCCTGTTTCAGCCCGGCCATGATGCGCCGCTCGCGGATCCGGCTGCCGGTCAAGGCCTCGCGCATCGCGCCCTCCCCGATGAAATATGCCGCAGATTCAACGGTCTTCTGCGCTGCAATGTGACGTAATTTACCGAACTTACCGCTGATTTGAGAATTTGTTTACAAAATTGTCAAGTCAGCAGAGTGCCTTATTGATCGGTTTTCAGGAACTGCGCCATTATTTACCTGCGTAAAGCGTGCCGCTGAACCGGGAGGAGGACCCGGTTCGGGGGTTTCATAAAACGGGAGGAATACATGGCTTTCACAAGATTGACGCGGCGCGGGCTGATCCGCACCAGTGCGGCTGCCGGGGCGGGTCTGGCGCTGCCGACCTATCTACGCGCCGATATGCATTCGGGCTATACCAATGCCCCCGGCGGCAGCACCGTGACCCTCGGGTTCAACGTGCCCCAGACCGGCCCCTATGCCGAGGAAGGGCTTGACGAGCTGCGCGCGCAGGAGCTCGCCGTCCAGCATCTCAACGGTGAGGGCGACGGCGGCATGTTGAACACCTTCAGCTCCAAGGCGCTCCAGGGGAACGGCATCCTGGGCAAGAAGGTGGAATATGTCACCGGCGATACCCAGACCAAATCCGATGCGGCCCGCGCCAGCGCCAAGTCGATGATCGAAAAAGACGGCGCGGTGATGATCAACGGCGGCTCGTCCTCGGGCGTGGCCGTGGCGGTGCAGGATCTCTGCCAATCCGCGGGCGTCATCTTCATGGCCGGGCTGACCCACGCCAATGACACCACCGGCAAGGACCGCAGGGCGAACGGCTTCCGGCATTTCTTCAACGCCTATATGTCGGCTGCCGCGCTCGCCCCTGTGCTCAAGAACGCCTATGGCGCCGAACGCCGCGCCTATCACCTGACGGCGGATTACAACTGGGGCTGGACACAGCAGGAATCCATCGCCGCCGCCACCGAGGCGATCGGCTGGGAGACCGTGAACAACGTGCTGACGCCGCTGGCGAGCACCGATTTCTCCTCCTATATCGCGCCGGTGCTGAATTCCGGGGCGGATGTGCTGGTGCTCAACCATTACGGCGGCAACATGGTCAATTCGCTGACCAACGCGGTGCAGTTCGGGCTGCTCGACAAGGAAGTGAACGGCAAGAAATTCGAGATCGTCGTGCCGCTCTATTCCGAGCTGATGGCCGCCGGTGCGGGCGCCAACGTGGAAGGCGTGATCGGCTCGATGAACTGGAACTGGCAGCTGCAGGACGAGGGCTCCAAGGCCTTCACCAAGTCCTTCGGCGAGAAATACGGCCGCCCGCCCTCCAATTCGGCACATACCTGCTACGTGCAGACCATGCTCTATGCCGATGCCTGCGAACGCGCCGGGACCTTCAACCCCTGCGCCGTGGTCGAGGCGCTGGAAGGGTTCGAGTTCGACGGCATGGGCAACGGTCCGACGCTCTATCGCGCGGACGACCACCAGTGTTTCAAGGACGTGCTGGTGATGCGGGGCAAGGAGAATCCGCAGAGCGAATACGACACGCTGGAGATCGTCGAAGTGACCCCGCGGGCGCAGGTCGAATATGCCCCGGATCATCCGATGTTCGCCGGTGGCCAGCTCGGAAAGTGCAACCCCGGCGCGTGATCGGGCAAGGGCTGCGCGCCCCCGCGCAGCCGACCCCCTGAACAGCTTCGCAGGCCGCGTGATCCGTGGCCTGCCTCAACCCATGGGTGGGAACAATGGACGCATTGCTACTTCAATTCCTCAACGGCCTGGACAAGGGCTCGGCCTATGCGCTGATCGCGCTGGGGCTGACGTTGATCTTCGGCACGCTGGGGGTCGTCAACTTCGCCCATGGCGCCCTGTTCATGATCGGCGCCTTCTGCTCGGTGACGCTGCAGCGCATCCTGACGCTGAGCACCGTCTCGCTGTCGGAGACGCAAAAGGACTTTCTCGGTAACCCGCTGAAGGTGGAAACCCCATATGTCGAAAGCTGGTTCGGCCCCGAGGTCGGCGCCGCGATCATCGACTGGTCGGTGCCGCTGGCGATCCTCTTCGCGATCCCGGTGATGCTGGTGATCGGCTTCGTCATGGAACGCGGGCTGATCAAGCATTTCTACAAACGCCCCCATGCGGACCAGATCCTCGTGACCTTCGGCCTCGCCATCGTGCTGCAGGAGGTGGTCAAGTATTTCTACGGCGCCAACCCGATCCCCACCCCGGCGCCCGCCGCCTTCAAGGGCAGTTTCGACTTCGGCCCGTTGCTCGGGCTCGATACCTCGCTGGCCTATCCCTACTGGCGGCTGGTCTATTTCGGCTTCTCGACGCTGATCATCGGCGCGGTCTTCGCCTTCCTGCAATTCACTACCTTCGGCATGGTGGTGCGCGCGGGCATGGCGGATCGCGAGACCGTCGGGCTGCTCGGCATCGACATCGACCGCCGCTTCACCGTGATGTTCGGCATCGCCGCCGCGGTCGCGGGGCTGGCCGGGGTGATGTACGCGCCGATCAATTCGCCGAATTACCATATGGGGATGGATTTCCTTGTGCTGAGCTTCGTGGTCGTGGTGGTCGGCGGCATGGGCTCCCTGCCCGGCGCCGTGCTGGCCGGCTTCCTGCTCGGCATACTCGAAAGCATCGCCTCGATGAACGAGATCAAGGATGTGATCTACGGCATCGACCAGATCATCATCTACGTGGTGGCGATCGTGATCCTGCTCACTCGGCCCCGCGGGCTGATGGGGCGCAAAGGCGTGATGGAGGAATAGGACATGCTCGGATTGAACAGACGCGACACCACCCTGCTGATCATCGTGGTGATCCTGACACTCTTCGCCCCCTTCATCCTCAACCCCTTCCCGGCCAATTCGGCGCTGGCGCAGTTCAACGCGGGCTATCCCGACCTCATGCAGCGTTTCGTGATCTTCGGGATCTTCGCCATCGGCTTCAACATCCTCTTCGGCCTCACCGGCTATCTGAGCTTCGGCCACGCGGCCTTTCTCGGGGTCGGATCCTACTCGGCGGTCTGGATGATGAAGCTGCTGACCATGAACGTGATCCCCGCGATCATCCTGAGCGTGATCGTGGCCGGGCTGTTCTCGCTACTGATCGGCTTCATCTCGCTGCGCCGCTCGGGGATCTATTTCTCGATCCTGACGCTGGCCTTCGCGCAGATGTCCTTCAACCTCGCCTATTCGGTGCTGACACCGATCACCAACGGCGAGACCGGGCTGCAGATCACCCTGAGCGATCCGCGCATCCTCGACGGCGCCGACGCGGCGCGCTATCCCAACCTCTTCGGCGCCCAGATGAATGAGGCCACAACGCTGTTCTTCGGGCCCTGGTCTTTCACCTTCTCGGTCGGCTATTACCTGTCGGCCTTCATCATGGTGCTGGCCTTCTACCTGTCGATCCGGATCTTCCGCTCGCCTTTCGGGATGATGCTGCGGGCGGTGAAATCGAACCAGCAGCGGATGAACTACACCGGGCTCAACACGCGGCCCTACACGCTGGCGGCCTTCGTGATCTCGGGCATGTATGCCGGGCTCGCGGGCGGGTTGCTGGCGGCGATGGATCCGCTGGCCGGGGCCGAACGGATGCAATGGACCGCCTCGGGCGAAGTGGTGCTGATGACCATCCTCGGCGGTGCCGGGACGCTGATCGGGCCGGTGCTCGGCGCGGGGTTCATCAAGTACTTCGAAAACATCTTCGCCAAGATCAACGACAACGTCCTGCATGGCTGGTTCGCCTTCATGCCCGACGGGGCCGAGGATCTGCTGGTGGCGCTGGTGCATCCCTTCGTCGGCAAGGGCTGGCACCTGACACTCGGGCTGCTGTTCATGCTGGTGGTGATCTTCCTGCCCGGCGGGCTGGTCGAGGGCGGTCAGCGGATCGGGCGGATATTCCGCCGCCGCGACGCCAATGCCGGACCGGTCGAGGCCGACGCCGCCGAACAACGCAAACCCGCCGCGGAATAGGAGAGAGACCATGGCCATTCTCGATGTCAAGAATGTCGGCAAGCGCTTCGGCGGGCTGCAGGCGCTCAGCAATGTGAACCTCAGCGTGGCGGAAAATACCGTCCATGCGATCATCGGGCCGAACGGCGCAGGCAAGTCGACGCTGCTCAACTGCCTCGTCGGCAAGCTCATCCCCGACACCGGCAGCGTGATGTTCGACGGGCAGTCGGTGCTCGGGCGCAAACCCTACGAGATCAACCAGATGGGGATTTCGCGGGTGTTCCAGACCCCGGAGATCTTCGGCGATCTGACGGTGATGGAGAACATGCTGATCCCCTGTTTCGCCAAACGCGACGGGGCCTTCCAGCTCAACGCGCTGAGCCGGGTGGTCGGGCAGCGCGAGGTGATCGATCACGCCGAGCACATGCTGCGCGACATGAACATGATCGACAAGCGCCACATGCATGCCGCCTCCCTGTCGCGCGGCGACAAGCGGCGGCTGGAGATTGCCATGTGCCTCGCGCAGAACCCGCGGCTGCTGCTGCTCGACGAGCCGACTGCCGGCATGGCGCGGGCCGATACCAACAACACCATCGACCTGCTGAAACAGATCAAGGAGGAGCGCGACATCACCATCGCGATCATCGAACACGACATGCATGTGGTGTTCTCATTGGCCGAGCGGATTACCGTGCTCGCCCAGGGCACGCCGCTGGTCGAGGATACGCCGGACCGGATCAAGGGTCATCCCAAGGTCAAGGAAGCCTATCTCGGGGAGACCCAGGATGCCGCTTGAGCCCGAGACCACCGCCCTCGCCCCAAGCTTTCCCCGCCACACATGAAGACGGAGACTTTGCAATGAACGTCCAACCCGACATGCCCGGCCGCGCTGCCACCGGCCCTGCCTTCCTCTCCGTCTGGGACATCCATGCCTATTACGGCGAGAGCTACATCGTGCAGGGCGTCAGCTTCAACGTCCATGAGGGCGAGATCCTGGCGCTGCTGGGGCGCAACGGCGCGGGCAAGACCTCGACCCTGCGGGCCATCGCGCGGCTGTCCGATCCCGAGCTGCGCCGCGGCGAGGTCTGGCTCGATCACCAGCCGCTGCACAACATGGCCAGCCATCAGGCCTCCGCCGCCGGTCTGGCGCTGGTGCCCGAGGACCGCCGGATCATCGCCGGGCTCACGGTCGAGGAGAACCTCAAGCTGGCGCAGATCGCGCCGCCGATCGGCTGGTCGCTGGAACGGCTCTATGAACTCTTTCCGCGTCTCGGCGAGCGGCGCAATCAGGAGGGCGTGACCCTGTCGGGCGGCGAGCAGCAGATGCTGGCGATCGCCCGGGCTCTGGCGCGTGACATCAAGGTGCTGCTGCTCGATGAACCCTATGAGGGGCTGGCGCCGGTGATCGTCGATGAGATCGAAAAGACCCTCGCCCTGATCAAATCGCAGGGCATCACCACCGTGCTGGTCGAGCAGAACGCGGTGCGGGCGCTCAAGCTTGCCGACCGGGCGGTGATCCTCGATACCGGCGGCGTGGTGTTTGACGGCAGCGCGGCCGATGTGCTCGACAATGCCGATCTGCGCGCCGAATATCTGGCGATCTGAAGCAGTCGGTCCGCGCGGGAAACGCTGTGACATTCCGCGCGGAAAGACCGCGGTCTTCCGATTCCGCGCCGCAAAGGTCGGATTCGCATTTGATTCGCCTCCGGCTCCCCCCTAGGGCTGCGCCAAGTCCTGAGGAGAGCCGCCATGATCATCCGCGACAACCCGTCCGCCTTTCGCCTGTTCTTCGTCATGCAGGGTTCGGTCCTGCCGCGAATCCTCGGCAAGATCGGCGCAGTGGCGCTGCTGACGGCGCTGGTGCTGCTGGTGGATGCCGAGGTCACGCTGCTGCCGCATGTCTCGATGGCGGCGCTCAGCGTCTTCGGTGTCGCCCTGTCGCTGTTCCTCGGCTTTCGCAACAACGCCGCCTATGAACGCTGGTGGGAGGCGCGCAAGCTCTGGGGCGGGATCATCGCCGATATCCGCAGCCTCGGACAACAGATGGCGGCCTTCAGCGAGAACCGCGAAGATTGTCGCCGGATGCTGCATCTCGCCGTCGCCTTCGCGCATCTGCATCGCGGTCATTTGCGCGGCGCCGATACGCGCGCCGATGCCGCCCGTTTCATCGACCCGGAAGAGGCCGAGCGGATCGCCGCGAGGCTCAACCCTGCCGACGCGGTGCTGCACAGGATGGCGGCGCTGGTCGGCGAAATGGCAAGGGCGGGCCGCATCGACGCCTATGCCCGGGTGGCGCTGAGCGATCGTCTCGGCCAATTGGCACTGACCCAGGCAGGCTGCGAGAGGGTGCGCAGCACGCCGCTGCCCTTCGTCTATTCGCTGCTGGTGCGGCGCACGACCTATCTATACTGCTTCCTGCTGCCCTTCGCGCTGATCGAGACCACCGGCTGGTTCGCCCCGCTTTTTACCGCCGTGGTGGCCTATGTCTTCTTCGGCCTGCAGGCGGTAACCAACGAGCTCGAACATCCCTTCGCCAATGTGCAGAACGGCCTGCCGCTCGACGCCATGTGCCGGATCATCGAGGTTTCCGTCGCCGAGGCGCTCGGGGAGACCCCGCCGCCGCTGATGCAGCCGCGGAACCACCTGCTGACCTGATCCGGCCCGGCAGGCGCGGTTTTTCCCGCCCGGACCGCCCCCGCGCCCCTTCACAGCACCGGCTTTCCATGGCAAAGCCCTTGTCCTATAAGCAGGCGAGCACCAGGACGGCGCGAGGTCTGCCTGACACCCGGAAACGGTCGAGGACAATATGACAAAAAACACCCATGATGCCGACGTTGCCTTCATCCAGGCACTCGCCGAGCTGCTGAACGAGAACGATCTGACCGAGCTTCAGGTCAAGCGTGACTATGCCGAGGACGACAGCCTGAACGTGCGCGTGAGCCGCAAGCCGCCGCAGCAGATCATGGCGCCCCAGCAGATGCACGCGAGCGCCGCGCCGATGGCCGCCGCCGCCCCGGCGCCCGCCGCCGCCGCGCCCGCAGCCGCCGCGCCGGCCGCCGAGCAGGCCTCGGACCCCGCCGATCACCCCGGCGCCGTGACCTCGCCGATGGTCGGCACCGTCTATCTGCAAGGTGAGCCCGGTGCCCCCGCCTTCATCAGCGTCGGCGCTTCGGTCGCCGAGGGCGATACGCTGCTGATCGTCGAGGCGATGAAGACGATGAACCACATCCCGGCACCGCGCGCGGGCACGATCAAGCGTATCCTGGTGGCCGACGGCGATGCCGTGGAATTCGGCGCGCCGCTGGTGATCCTGGAATAAGGCGCCAGTCATGTTCAACAAAATCCTTGTCGCCAACCGAGGCGAGATCGCCCTGCGCGTCATCCGCGCGGCCCGTGAAATGGGCATCCAGTCGGTCGCGGTGCATTCCACCGCCGACAGCGACGCGATGCATGTGCGCATGGCCGACGAATCGGTCTGCATCGGCCCGCCATCGGCGAGCCAATCCTATCTCTCGATCCCGGCAATCATCGCCGCCTGCGAGATCACCGGCGCCGAGGCGATCCATCCCGGCTACGGATTCCTCTCCGAAAACGCCGGTTTCGTTCAGGTGGTGGAGGATCACGGGCTGACCTTCATCGGCCCGACCGCCGAACATATCCGTATCATGGGCGACAAGATCACCGCCAAGGACACGATGAGGAAGCTCGGCGTGCCCTGCGTGCCCGGTTCCGACGGCGGCGTCCCGACCCTCGAAGAGGCCAAACGCATCGGTGAGGAATTCGGCTACCCGGTGATCGTCAAGGCCACCTCCGGCGGCGGCGGCAAGGGGATGAAGGTCGCGCAGAATGCCAAGGAGATGGAAAAGGCATTCAAGACCGCGCGGGCCGAGGGCCAGTCGAACTTCGGCAATGACGAAGTCTATATCGAGAAATACCTTACCACGCCGCGCCATATCGAGATCCAGATGTTCGGCGACGGCAAGGGCAACGCGGTGCATCTCGGGGAGCGCGATTGTTCGCTGCAGCGCCGCCACCAGAAGGTTTTCGAGGAAGCCCCCGGCCCCAGCATCTCCGCCGAGGAACGCGCCCGGATCGGCAAGGTCTGCGCCGACGCGCTGGCGCGGATCAATTACATCGGTGCCGGGACGATCGAGTTCCTGTACGAGAACGGCGAGTTCTATTTCATCGAGATGAACACCCGCCTGCAGGTCGAACATCCCATCACCGAGGCGATCTTCGGCGTCGATCTGGTGCGCGAGCAGATCCGCGTCGCCGAGGGCATGCCGATGTCCTTCACCCAGGACGATCTCGACATCAACGGCCATGCCATCGAAGTACGCATCAACGCCGAGAAGCTGCCGAATTTTGCGCCCTGCCCGGGCCGGATCACCCAGTATCACACGCCCGGCGGGCTTGGCGTTCGGATGGATTCCGCGCTCTATGACGGCTATTCGATCCCGCCCTTCTATGACAGCCTGATCGGCAAGCTGATCGTACATGGCCGCGACCGGGCCGAGGCGCTGGCGCGGCTCAACCGCGCGCTTGGCGAACTGATCGTGGACGGGGTCGATACCACGGTGCCGCTGTTCCACGCGCTGCTGCAGGAGCCCGACATCCAGTCCGGCAATTACAACATCCACTGGCTCGAACGCTGGCTGGAAACCAATCTCGGCGACAGCTGACCGCGGATCATGACGGAGCTGACGCCGGAGCTTCTGTTACACGGCTATTCGATCGGGATCTTCCCGATGGCCGAACATCGCGACGACCCGGAAATCTTCTGGGTCGATCCGCGACGCCGAGGGGTGATCCCGCTCGACGGGTTCCACGTCTCCCGCTCCCTGCGCCGCGCGATGCTCCGCGCCCCGTTCAACATCGGCGTCAACACTGCCTTCGACGCGGTGGTGGCGGGCTGCGCGGATCGTCAGGATACCTGGATCAATGACGAGATCGCGACGCTTTACGGACGGCTGCACGCCCTTGGACATGCCCATTCGCTGGAGATCTGGGAAGGTCCGGCGCTGGTGGGCGGGGTCTATGGCGTCAGCCTCGGCGGAGCCTTCTTCGGCGAAAGCATGTTCTCGCGGCGCAGCAATGCATCGAAAATGGCGCTGGCGGTGCTTATCGAAAGGTTGCGACGCGGCGGTTTCACGCTGTTCGACACGCAGTTCCTGACCGAGCATCTCGCCTCCCTCGGCGGGATCGAGATTTCACGGGCAAGCTATCACCGACAGCTCGAACAGGCTCTGCCCCGCAGGGCCTCCTTCACCGCGCCCGAGGCATTGAGCCTTCAGGACGTCGTGCAGCGCATCACCCAGACGTCGTAACGCTGATGTTCAAGCGCGTTGAGCGCCGGGGCGGAGGCGATCATCCAGCCCGAAAAGATCGGATTTTCATTGCCCTGTTCGGAAATCTGCAGCGCGGCATAGGCATTGCCCGCCGGATTGCCCGCCGGGTAGCGGCAATCGCTCATGCGGATGCTGAGCGTGCCGAGACTGACCGCCTGTCCGGTGGTCACCTCCAGATCGACCGTATGACCCGAGGTCTTGTCGAGCGCCCGCAGCAGCCCGGCGGGCGCCGAGGCGATCTGTTCCTGGGCCTGCAGCGACAGGGGCGCGGCAAGCAGGGACAGGGCGATCAGGAATTTGCGCATCATTCTTCTCCGCGTCCGGTGACGAATTTCATCAGCAACGAGATCAGGCTGACCGCGCCCTGCGTATCGGTGATATCGGCCCCCGGCTCGAAGGCTTCGGGCGAGCCGCCGGGGCGGATCTCGACGAAATTGCCGCCGAGCAACCCTTCGGAGGAGACAACCACCGCGCTGTCGTCGGGGATCTCGATGCCGCGTTGCACGCTGAGCGTCGTCTCGACCCGGTAGGTCTCGGGGTTCAGCGCAATCGCGCTGACCTCCCCGATCCGCACCCCGGCCAGACGCAGATCGCTGCCGAGCCCGACGCCTTCGAGACTGCGGAAACTCGCGTGCAAGGGATAGGTCGCGCTGCTGCGCGTGATGCCCGCGGCCTGTGCGGCGAAGACCGCAAAGCCGATGGCCGCGGCCAGAACCACTCCGCCCACCAGGATCTCGGCTGCATCCTCACGCATGTTACTTGGGGCTCCAGGCCTCGTAATCGCGGCGATCCGCCGGGCGCGATTGCCGGATCGACCCGGCAGGGGCATAGGCCATGGCGGTGCCGGTGAGGTTTTCCAGATGCGGCTTCTCCCAGGGCTTGTGCGCCAGCGGCCGTTCGGTCGGCGGTTCGTCCCAGGTGCGGTGCAACCAGCCATGCCATTCCGGGCTGACGCGGCTCGCCTCGGCCTCGCCGTTGAAGATCACCCAGCGGCGGCTGTCATCCGCGTTGCGGTAATAGATGTTGCCCTGCGCATCCTCGCCCACCTTGTTGCCTTTGCGCCAGGTGAAAAACTGCGTGTTCAGCGTCTGGCCGTTCCACCAGGTGACGGCGCGCAGCAGGGTGTTCAAAATGCCCATCAAGGTCTCCGTTTCTGTTGGCCGATATATGCACCAACCGCACTGCAAGGTCCAGTGCGGCGGACGCAGCGGCGCTAGGTCGGCAGGACCGCGGTGACCTCGATCTCGATCCGGTATTTCGGATCGATCAGGCCACATTCGATCATCGTCGCCGCCGGGGGATGCGCGCCGAAGGTTTCGGCGAGAAGCGCATGGCAGGCCTCGAATTCCCGACGGTCGGGCAGCATATAGGTGACGCGCACCACATGTTCCAAGCCGCAACCGGCCTTTTCGAGCGCACCGGCGATCGTGTCGAGCGCGGCACGGCATTGTGCCTCCACGCCCTCGCCCTGCCCCACCGTGCCGGCCACATGCACGAAACCGCCCGCCACGACAGCGCGGCAATAGCCGATGGTCGTTTCAAACTCGCTGCCAGACCTGATCCGCTTGATCATTTGCCCTCATCTCCTCCGACGCCGTTCCGGCGCATGTCACGGCGGCATGATCACCGCCCGTCAGTCACTGTTTCACGAAAAAAGAGGTGGACCGCAACGGCCCACCTCATTCTTGATTGCTTGCTTGCCGCCCCGGACCTCAGCCCGCGGTGGCCGGTTCCTTTTCCGAATCGGCGTGGATCATCAACGGTGCGGCATCCGATGTCACCGCCTCGTCATTGACCACGACCTCGGTCACCGTCTCCAGCCCCGGTAGTTCGAACATCGTGTCGAGCAGGATATCCTCGAGGATGGAGCGCAGCCCGCGTGCGCCGGTCTTGCGCTGGATGGCGCGTTTGGCAATGGCGGTCAGCGCGTCGTCGGTGAAGGTAAGCTGGGTATCCTCGAGCTCGAAGAGCCGCTGGTATTGCTTGACCAGCGCGTTCTTGGGCTGGGTCAGGATGGTGACCAGCGCGTCCTCGTCGAGATCCTCCAGCGTCGCCAGCACCGGCAGACGGCCGACGAATTCCGGGATAAGGCCGAATTTCAGCAGGTCCTCCGGTTCGAGATCGGTGAAGATCTCGCCGATGCCGCGGCTGTCATTGTCGCGCACATCCGCGCCGAAGCCCATGGCAGACCCCTTGCCGCGCGCCGCGATGATCTTGTCAAGCCCGGCAAAGGCGCCGCCGCAGATGAAAAGGATATTGGTCGTGTCCACCTGCAGGAATTCCTGCTGCGGATGCTTGCGCCCGCCCTGCGGCGGCACGCTTGCCACGGTGCCTTCCATCAGCTTCAAGAGCGCCTGTTGCACACCCTCGCCGGAGACGTCGCGGGTGATGCTGGGGTTCTCGCTCTTGCGGGTGATCTTGTCGACCTCGTCGATATAGACGATTCCGCGCTGCGCGCGTTCGACGTTGTACTCCGAGCTTTGCAGCAGCTTGAGGATGATGTTCTCCACATCCTCGCCCACGTAACCGGCTTCGGTCAGCGTCGTCGCATCGGCCATGGTGAAGGGCACATCGAGGATCCGCGCCAGCGTCTGCGCCAGCAGCGTCTTGCCGCAGCCGGTAGGGCCGATCAGCAGGATGTTGGATTTCGCCAGCTCGATGTCGCCGCCCTTCTGGGCATGGTTCAGGCGCTTGTAATGGTTGTGCACCGCCACCGAGAGCACCCGCTTGGCCATCGCCTGTCCGATCACGTAATCGTCGAGCACGTCGCAGATGTCCTTCGGGGTCGGCACACCGTCGGTGGCCTTCAGCCCGCTGGTCTTGGTCTCTTCGCGGATGATGTCCATGCACAGCTCGACACATTCATCGCAGATGAACACGGTCGGCCCCGCGATGAGCTTGCGCACCTCATGCTGGCTCTTGCCGCAGAAGCTGCAATAGAGCGTGTTCTTGCTGTCGGTGCTGGAATTATTCGCCATCTCAACCCTTTCAGGTCTGTCGTTTCCTGTCCCGCCCCGGCTGCGGGACAGTTCTGATCGGCCTCAAGCTTAGGCCAGTGCCCCCGGCGCTACAATCGCAAAATCGTCGCGCCGGGATCGCGGATCACTTGTCCTTGCCGTCGCCGGAAGTCTCGGGATCCTCGGCCTTGCCACGGCTCTCGACGATCTCGTCGATGAGACCCCATTCGCGGGCTTCCTCGGGCGACATGAAATTGTCGCGCTCCAGCGCATCCTCGACCTTCTTCAGGGTCTGGCCGGTATGCTTGACATAGATCTCGTTCAGCCGCGTCTTGAGCTTCTGGGTTTCCTGGGCGTGAATCATGATATCCGTCGCCTGCCCCTGATAGCCACCCGAAGGCTGGTGCACCATGACGCGGCTGTTGGGCAGCGAGAAGCGCATGCCGGGCGCGCCGGCGGTGAGCAGCAGCGAGCCCATCGACGCCGCCTGCCCGATGACCAGCGTGCTGACCTTGGGCTTGATGTACTGCATCGTGTCGTAGATCGACAGACCGGAGGTCACGACACCGCCGGGGCTGTTGATATACATGGAGATTTCCTTGGACGGGTTCTCCGCCTCGAGGTGCAGCAGCTGCGCCACGATCAGCGAGGACATGCCGTCATGCACCGGGCCGTTGAGGAAGATGATCCGTTCCTTCAGCAGCCGCGAGAAAATGTCATAGGCCCGCTCCCCGCGGCTGGTCTGTTCGACCACCATCGGGACAAGCGTATTCATATAGGTATCAAGAGGATCGTTCATCGGTGCCTGCCTGTATTCATGTTCGCAGGACCATACCCGCAAAACCCTTACCCAGAGATTAGTCGCGCAGGTTTTGGGGTTCAAGGGGGGCCGACGCCTCTGTCGGCCCCGCGGGCGTCAGTTTATTCGCTTGCGCTTTCCAGATAGGCGATCAGCGCGTCGATATCCTCGGGCTTCTTCACCCCGGCAAAGGCCATCTTGGTGCCGCTCAGATAGGCTTTCGGCTTGGCGAGGAAAGCCGACAGTTCAACCCGGTTCCAGATCAGCCCGTTGGCGGCGGCCTTCTGCATCGCCTTGGAATAGCTGAAGCCTTCGACATGGCCCGCAGGCGCATCGACGATACCGGTCAGGATCGGCCCGACCTTGTTGGCGGCATCCTCGCCGATCTGGTGGCAGGATTTGCACTTGCGGAACACCTTCGCCCCCGCCTCGATCAGCTCGGGTTTCGGAGTTGCCGCGACGTCTGCAGTCTCTTCGGGCGCTTCGGTTTCCGGGCTCTCGGTGGCCGCTCGAGTCTGTTCCTCAACCTCCGACTTGGCGGCGGTCTCCTCAGGCGTCACATCCAGCACCGCGGCGCGCATGGTGATTTTGACACTCTCCTTGCACTCGCTCATGCAGGGTTCGGTGCGAAATGCCACCAGCTCGGTTGCGGGCCGGTCGTCAGCGATGAACCCGTCCTCGTTTGGCAGGCGGTGCGCGGTGAAATTCTCCGAAGTAAGCTCGAAATCCTCGTCGACCTCGTCATTGAGATACATCAGATAGGCGGTGATCGCATAGACCTCGTCAGCGTTCAGCGATTGCGCATTGCCGAAGGGCATGGCCCGGTTCACATAGTCGTAAACCGTCGAGAGATAGGGCCAATAGCTGCCGATCGTCTTGACCGGCCGGGCATTGGTCAGACTGCCCTGCCCGCCCGCCAGCACCGGCCAGCGGCCCCGGCCCTCACCGAAATCGCCATGACAGAAGGCGCATTGCGCGGTGAAAATCTTCTCGCCCGTCATCACGTCGCCGCGCCCCTCCGAAAGGCCCTGCCCATCCGGGCGGATGTCGATGTCCCAAAGGGCGATCTCCTCAAGCGTCGCGGCGCGCCCCAGCCCCAGCGGCTCGGCGGCAAGCGGTCCGGCAAGGAACGTGGCGATCAGCGCGGCTTCAAGAAATCTCGACATTTTCGGCACTCCCGTCTGCTGCCACGGCCCAGGTCTGGATGCCGTTATTGTGATAGATCGAATTGACGCCCCGGAAGGCGCGCAGCTCTGCCTTGGTGGGCTGCACATAGCCGGTGCTGTCATGGGCGCGGCTCTGCAGCAGCAGCGGACTGCCGTCCCAGTCAAATTCGAAATAGAAGCGGTGCAGTGATTTCGGCAGGCTCGGCCCGTCGATCCGCGCCTCTTGCCAGTTCTTGCCGCCATCAAGTGTCACATCGACCCGCGGGATCGTGCCGCGCCCCGACCACGCCAGCCCGGTCAGCACCGTTGGTCCCGGCCCATGGGTGATCGGCGCCTGCGGACTCGGGTTGGTGATCACCGATTTCGCGTCCATCTCCCAGGTGAAGCGCCGCGCCGTGCCGTCCTCCAGCAGGTCGGTATATTTGCTGGTTTCCTCGCGGTGATGCCAGGGCTGATCGCCCACTTCGAGGCGGCGCAGCCACTTGACCCACATGTTACCTTCCCAGCCCGGCACCACCAGCCGCAGCGGATACCCCTGTTCGGGGCGCAAAGCCTCGCCGTTCATCTTGAAGGCGACAAGGCAATCGTCGAGCGCCTTCTCCATCGGGATCGACCGGGTCATCGCCGCCGCGTCGGCACCTTCGGCGAGCAGCCATTTGCCCTCGGTCCCGACCCCGGCCTCCTCCAGCAGCAGCCGTAGCGGGATGCCGGTGTACATGACGTTGTGGATCATCCCATGGGTGAACTGACAGCCGTTGAGCTGCGCGCCGCGCCATTCCATGCCGGAATTGGCCGCGCATTCGAGGGAATAGACATGGTTCTCTCGCGGGAAGCGTTTGAGGTCTTCCATGGTAAAGACCAGCGGCCGCTCGACGAGGCCATGGATCATCAGCCGGTGCTGCGCCGGATCGACCCGGGCGACACCGCTGTGATGACGCTCGAAACAGAGCCCGTTGGGGGTGATGATCCCATCAAGGTCGTGCAAGGGGGTAAAGTTGACGGAGGAAACCGGATCGGCGGTCAGCCACTCGACATTGCGCCGTTTCACATCGGCCTCGAAGGGCGAGGGTACGCCATAGGGCGCGGCGTCAACCCCGTCGCCGAGCTCCTGCATCCAGGGCTGCACCGAGATTGCCGGATCGCTCTGCGCACGGCTCTGCGTCGCCAGGGTTCCGACTGCCGCCGCCCCGGCCAGAAAGGCACGGCGCGACGGGTGTTTATCGTTGTTCTCTGCCATGGGATTCCCCCTCACATATTCAAATTCAGTTTATTGAATTTAAATGCAGGTGAGAACCCCCATTCTGACGAAATCTACTCGGGCAGAACGACTTTCACCGGGGTGGCGGCGCCTTGTGAAACGCTCCCCATCTTGGCGATATGGCTCTCCACCACATCCCAGATCGGCGGCCCTTCGGTGCCCTCGTTGACAGAGGCCCAACCGGCAACCACATAGCTGCGCTGCGGGTCGATCGGCTCGCCGGAACTCAGCAGGGTCATGTCGCTGATCCGCTGGCCCTGCGGCTTGGCGATGTCCATCTTGAAGCCCATGCCGCCGACCCGCACCATGTCGCCGCCCTGCTGGTAATAGGGGTCGGGGTTGAACAGGTTGTCGCCGACGTCCTCCAGCACGACTTTCAGGAATTCCCCCGTCATTTCCGTGCGGTAGGCATTGGGATAGGTCATCGCCGTGACGTTGAAGATATCCTCGCGGGTGATGTCCTGCCCCGGCAGGATCGACGGCCCCCACCGAACACCGGGGCTCAGCGCGATCTCGGCTTCGCGCTCGCTGAGCAGCGCGTCGCAGATCAGATCGTCCCATGTGCCGTTGAAGTTACCACGGCGATAGAGCAACGCGTCGGACTTGCCGACCACATGGGTCAACTCGTCCAGATAGGGCGCGCGCTGTGCGTCGATCAGCTTGGTAATCTCCGCATCCGGCGTGATCAGGTCGGAGAAGATCGGGATCAGCTTGTGGCGAATGCCCATCATCTTGCCATCGCGCACGTCCAGATCCACGCGAGAGACGAATTTGCCGTTCGAGCCCGAGGCGATGATATGGGTCTGACCGACCAGCACCGGCTCGGGCAACGCGTCATGGGTGTGGCCGGACAGGATCACGTCGATGCCATTGACGATCCCGGCCATCTTCTTGTCCACATCAAAGCCATTGTGGCTCAGGCAGACGACCAGCTCTGCCCCCGCCGCGCGGACTTCATCCACCATCTGCTGCATATGCTCATCGCGGATGCCGAAGCTGTATTCCGGGAACATCCAGCCGGGGTTGGCGATCGGCATATAGGGGAAAGCCTGACCAATCACGGCGATCTTCACGCCGCCGCGCTCGAAGAATTCATAGGGCTTGAACAGTTCGGCGGGCTCGTCCCATTCCGCGTCAAAGATGTTCTGGCCAAGCGCTGCAAACGGCAGCCCTTCGACGATCTCCTGCACGCGTTCGGAGCCCAGCGTGAATTCCCAGTGAAAGGTCATCGCGTCGGGTTTCAACGCATTCATCACGTTGACCATGTCCTGACCTTCGGTCTTCAGGCAAGTCATCGAACCATGCCAGGTATCGCCGCCGTCGAGCAGCAGCGCGTCGGGCCGGTCGGCGCGAATGGCGTTGAGCACGGTCGAGACCCGATCAAGGCCGCCGACCTTGCCATAGGCCTGCGCCTGCGCGACAAAATCATCATAGGTCAGCGCGTAATCAAGCGGTGTGCCGCCGCCGATGCCGTAGCGGACGCGGAACTCCTCGCCGGTGATATGGGGCACCTTGCCGCGGTTGTCGCCCACGCCGATGTTGACCGAGGGCTCGCGGAAATAGATCGGTTTCAGCTGCGCATGAATGTCGGTGACATGCATCAGCGTGACATTGCCGAATGTCTCGAACTCGAGCAGCGTATCCTGATCGAACTTGTCCTGCGCCGCGAGCCGGGCCCAATTGCCGAAACCCGAACCGCCGTAGATCGAGGCGGCGGCCATGGACATTTGCAGAAAATCACGGCGGGACAGCATGGGAGAGGCTCCTTCGGGCAGGCAGGGATCGGCCCCGGCGCGGGACCGGGGCGTTAGGTGTTTTCAGGGGCGCCGGTCGGGGCCGGGGGTGTGGTGTTTGGAGCTGGAGCCCCCGGTCGGGCCGGGTGACGCCCGTCGGGCGTCAATTACGGACCGAGGGTGCCTCCACCGACAGGCCGTTGCCGCGGCTGGCGACGTAGAGCTCGAGCGCGACAAATTCCTCGCTGCCGGGCTTGAACGTCTCGGCGCGTGTGTCGCGGATACAGCCCTTGAAACGCGCGTGGCTGGCGTTGAGCTTGGCGTTCTTCAGGCGATACACGGGAAAGCCGTTGATCTGCCCCTGGCTCAGGTGATCGGCACGGATCATGTTCCCGTAATTGTCCTCGTGACAATTGGCGCAGGACAATTCGAGCTGGCCATAGCGGGTGTAATACATCTCCTTGCCCTGCTCCCACATCGACTGGGCCGGACCGTCGATCGCCACATCGACCGGCATGCCGCGCGACTGGACCGAGACCAGCGATTCCATGCTCACCATCTCGTTGCCGGTGTAATTCCACGGCTCGGCACCCATCTGGGTTTCACGGCAATCGTTGATCTGCATCGCCAGGGTGCGCACCTCCCCGGCCTGCTCGTTCCATTTCGGATAGGTGGCGCGCACGCCCTTCATGCTCTCCGCCACGTCCTCGTGACAGGAAGCACAGGATTTGCCCTCGCTGCCTTCGACATTCTGCCAGGTCTCTATCGCCTGATCGACGAAGATCATCGCCGGATTGTCGAAATCGTCCATCTGCAACTGCTGCGTCTCGTCCGAACGGAACCGCCAGCCCGAAAGCAGCTCGGGCAGTACGCCTTCGAGATGCGCGGGCGGTTCGGTTTTGGTGACCATCTCGATCTCTTCGTTGACAACCAGCTCAGCCTCTTCATCGGCCAGTCCCATCAAGGGCGCCGATACCAGCAGCGCAGCCATTGCTGTCATTGCCTTGAATTTCATAGCATTCTCTCCCTGTTCCGATCGTCCTTGCAGCTGGCGAGACGCGCCCGAAGGCGCGCCGGTTCAGCCGATCGCGACCGATTTTGTTTCCTCGTAGACCGAGCCGTCGTCGTCATACCATTTGAAGGTAAAATCCCCGGCCTCGGGCACTTTCGCCTCGAATTCGAAATACGGATTGGTCGACATCGCCGGTTCCATCTTCACGTCGATGACATTCTCGCCGTTGAAGTCGCAGGTGAAGCGGTTGATGATCGAGCGCGGGATGACATTGCCGTCGTCGTCCTTGCGCTGGCCCGATTCCATCGGGTGGCTGATCAGCGTCTTGATGGTGATGACCTCACCGGCTTCGGCTGATTTCGGGACTTTGACGCGCGGGGTTACACCGTCTGCCATGGTTCGATACTCCTGATGTTTGGGACGCGGGGCGCTCAGCCGCCGCAGCCCCCGATGGTGACTTTGACCTCGGCGCTGGTACGGGCGAAGGTGCCGTCTTCGAGCCTGGCGATGGCGATGACCTCCTGGCTCTTGGCGAGCCGGATCCTTGTCGAGGCATTGCGCGCACCGGCCAGCGGGCCGAAGGCAAAGGTGCCGACCGGCGGGGTCGGGTTGCCGGTGGCCAGCACCATGATCGCCGCGGCATTCTCGGCCGATACTTCGATCGGCACGGTATTGCCGTTCTCGGCAATCTCCGGCGCGGTCAGGGTCACGCCGGTATCGGCCATTTCCGCGCCGCCGGTGAATTCGGCGATCAGCTCATCGACCGTCGCGGCCGAGGCCCCGACGGGCAGCACGCTCAGCGCCAGCGCGCCGAGCCCGAGGCCCAATGTCTCACGTCTTGAGAATTCCATTCTCTGTCTCCTTTGACTGTCTCGGCGCGTCGCCGCGCCAATTCCTGCGGTATGCCGAAAGACGCTGATCCCGCAACGTCGGTTTTTGACCCCTGACTCACGGGTTCTTTTCCCGTCGCGACACCTTGTCCCGCAGGGCGAAAGCGCCCTGCTCCCCCGGCGTGGCGCCAAACGCCCTCTACTCCTTCAGCGTGGCAAGAAATGCCACGACATCCTCGATCTGCTGCGCGTCCAACAGCGGCGGCAGCGGTTCCTCGCCCGCCTTGCCGGTAAAGCCGTCGCCGGGGCGGACATAGCCCTCGGTCTTGTAATAGGACGGCATCATCGATCCTTCGAAGGTCTTCTTGGAGTTGGCGACGATGCCGCGCAGCTCCGCCTCGCTCCAGCGCTCGCCGGCCCCGTCGAGCATCGGGCCGATCTCGCCATGGAACGGCACGTCCGCGAGGGCGCCGATCTGGTGACAGGCCACGCAATTGCCGCGCTTCTTGTCCCCGGCAATGGCGGCGCCGCTCTCCGCATCGCCCGGCGCGCCGGTCAGCGAGGTCTCGACAGCGCCATATTCGTCATAGGCCACATCCACGGGCGCGACCGTCTCCGCGCCTGCCATAGCGGCGATCCCGACCAGAGCGCCCCCCAGAACCCATCTCTTCATCGCAGATTTCCTCCCGTTCAGGGCCACATTCGCCTGTGACACTCTGTTGATCTGACCCTAAAACAGCCGGGCAAGGCCGCGCAACAACAAATTCACGAAATTGAATAGTTCCCGCGCCGCCCCGGCTCAATCGGTCCGGCCGTTGTCCCGCTCTTGGATGCGCCGCGCGTGATAGCGCTGGAAATCCTCTTCGCCGTCAAGCGCGTAACGCTTTTCGTTGACCCAGGTCAACATGTCGATCGTGGTGCCAGGGCCGAAGGCGCCGGGCATCACCGCCACCGCCGCCTGCGGCGCGGTCACGCCCTCTTCGACCTCTTCGGGCAGGAACATCATCGTCGGGGTGAACAGAATCCCCCATTTGCGCGCCATCTGCTTCTCGCTCAGCGTCTCGCCGTCGAAATCGGTCACTTCGACATCGCCATGCAGGTTGAGCTGCACCACGAAGTAATTGTCCTCGATATAGCCGCCGACCTCCGGGCGCGGGAAGACCTCCTCGTGCATCTTGGTGCAGTAGATACAGCCGCGCTGCTCGAACATGATCAGCAGGCGCTTGCCCTCGTCATTGGCCTCGGCCAGATCCTCGGGCAGATCCTTGAAAGTGTCGCGCATCCAGGGCGCCTTGTGCAGCCCGTCGTCGCCCAGCTCCGCCGCCGCGGTGGGCAGCGCCAGCATTGCCGCGACAATCGCCGCGCCTATCGTTGCAAATCTTCTCATCACAGCCTCCCAAAGCTTTCGTATTCGCCTATGCCGGTCATCCCAGCGTGGTGAAGGACGGGAACCAGCGGATCATCGCATCCGCGATGAGCTGCACACCCCCCGTCACGATCAATATCGCGAAAAGGATCAACATCACCCCCATCGCCTTCTCCACCCAGACCACAAGCGCCCGATTGCGCGCCGCCCAGTCGAGGAACGGCCCGGCAAACGCCGCCGCCAGCACGAAGGGCGCGGTCATGCCGAGCCCGTAGACCAGCAGCAACGCGCCACCGCGCCAGATGTCGCCCATGCCGCTGGCGATCATCAGGATCGAGGCCAGTGCCGGGCCGACGCAGGGCGTCCAGCCAAAGCCGAAGGCGAGCCCCATCAGATAGGCCCCCCAGACCGAGCCGGGCGCGCCGCCGTCCTCCAATCGCGCCTCACGATAGAGCAAGGGCACCCGGATGACCCCCAGAAAATGCAGGCCGAACAGCGTCAGCAGCGCCGCCGCGACCCAGGACAACGGCTCCAGATATTGCGCGAAGACCTGCCCGAGCGCGGTCGCGCCCATGCCGAGCAGCACGAAGATGCTGCTGACCCCCAGCGCAAAGAGTACGGCCGAGGCCACCAGACGACGCTGCGCCCCCATTGCAATCGCCCCGTCGGCGCGCAATTCGCTCACGCTCAGCCCGCCCATGTAGGACAGGTAGAACGGCACCATCGGCAGGATGCAGGGCGTGAAGAAACTCAGCAAACCCGCGAGCAGCGCCCCGGCGAAACTAATATCGAACATTGCGGCCCCGACCTTGATCAATTCACATATTCAAATTACGTTGAGTGTCACGCGAACGTCAATCGGACTTCCCTTTCATGCGCCAAATCGCTGCTCTTTGCCTTGCCGCCGCCACCGCCCTCGCTGCACTGCCTGCAGTCGCGGCCGAGCTGGTGATGGTCGAGCAGAAGGGCTGCATCTATTGCGAACGCTGGGATGCGGAGATCGCGCCGGGATATCCCAAGACAGCCGAAGGCCGTTTCGCGCCACTGCGGCGCGTAGATATCGGTGACGTGGCGGATGACGTGGCGTTGCAGCGCCGGGTGATCTTCACCCCGACATTCCTGCTGGTCGAGGAGGATGCCGAACTGGCCCGCATCGAAGGCTATCCGGGCGCGGAATTCTTCTGGCCATTGCTTGACGAGATGCTGCGCGAGGTGACGGATTATACGGGAGAAAGCTCATGAGCAACGCCGCGATCAGACTGGCTTTGGCCCTGAGCTGCGCCACCTTCACCGGCACTGCCAGCGCCGGGCCGGATGACGCCTTTGTGGAGTTTCGCAGCCTGAAGCCCGAATATGCGCTCCAGATGGCGCAGGCGGCGCTGGAAAGCTGCCGCGAGGCCGGGTTTCAGGTCGGGGTCACGGTCGTCGACCGGATGGGCGTGCCGCAGGTCTTTCTGCGCGACCGTTTCGCCGGGGCGCATGTCTATGAGACGTCCCGCCGCAAGGCCTGGACGGCAGTGAGCTTCCGCTCCTCCACCACCGATCTCGATGCGGCGACCCAGCCCGGCGCCGCCTCCTTCGGGATACGCGCCCTGAGCGAAGCGCTGCCCTTGGGCGGTGGCCTGCTGGTGCAGGATGGCGAGGGCGCCACGGTGGCCGGGATCGGCGTCTCCGGTGCTCCGAGCCCGAGCGCCGATGACGCCTGCGCCGAAGCCGGGATCGCCGCCATCGCCAATGACATTGCCTTCTGAACGGAAAGACCTGATGACCTCCCTGCCCATCATCACCCCGGACATCTCCGATGCCGACATGGACCGGATGCTCGAAAACGCGGTCACGGCGGCGAATTTCCTTAAGGCGATCAGCCATGAGGGGCGGCTGATGATCCTCTGCCATCTGGTGTCGGGGGAAAAATCGGTGACCGAGCTCGAAGCCCTGATGTCGGCGCGCCAGGCGGCGGTCTCCCAGCAATTGTCGCGGTTGCGGCTCGAAGGGCTGGTGGTGCCGCGCCGCGAAGGCAAGACGATCTATTACCGCCTCGCCGACGAGCGTCCGCGCAAGATGCTCGAAACCGTCTACGAGCTGTTCTGCAAGGATGATTGAGCTTCTGGGACAGCCGCTGAGTGCCGCGCTTCTGGGCGGTTGCGGCGGTGTCCTGTTCGGTCTCGCCGCGCGGCTCGGACGGCTCTGCACCCTCGGCGCGATCGAGGACGCGCTCTATGGCGGTTCTGATCTGCGGTTGCGGATGTGGGGGCTGGCGATCGGCGTGGCGATGCTCGGCACCTTCGCGCTCGCGGCTCTGGGCTGGCTCGACCTCGGACAAAGCCTCTACCTCGCCGTCGCCTTCTCGGCCCCGGCGGCGATCTTTGGCGGGCTGAGTTTTGGCTATGGCATGGCGCTCACCGGCACCTGTGGATATGGCGCCATCGCGCGGCTCGGCGGCGGGGATCTGCGCGCCTTCGTGATCGTGCTGGTGATGGGGCTGGCGGCCTATGCCACGCTCACTGGTCCGGCCGCACCCGTGCGTGCCCTGCTGTTCCCGCGTGTCTCACAGACCGGCACCCCTGACGGGATCGCCCATCTGCTCGCCGGGGTCACCGGATTGCCGCTCACGGTCATCGGGCTTGGATCCGGCGCGCTGATCTGCGCGCTGATGCTGCGCTCGGCAGCCCTGCGCCGCGATCTGCGCGCGCTGTCCTGGTCCTGCGTCGTCGGCCTCGCGATCATCTCCGGCTGGGCCGCCACCTCCTATCTGTCGCGCGTCGGTTTCGCACCGCAGACGATCCTGTCACACAGCTATTCCGCTCCGGTGGGCGAGAGCCTGCTCTATGCGATGCAGGGTTCGGTGCGCCCCCTGAGCTTCGGCATCGGCTCGGTGGCCGGGGTCTGGGTCGGGGCCTTCATCGGTTCGCTCTGGCAGGGGCATTTTCGCTGGGAAGCCTGCGAAGATCCGCGCGAGCTGCGCCGGCAGATCTTCGGTGCGGCGCTGATGGGCATGGGTGCGGTGATCGCCATGGGCTGCACCATCGGGCAAGGCATCTCCGCCGCCTCGACACTGGCCTACAGCGCGCCGCTGACCCTGGCGGCGATCTTTGCCGGCGCGGCGCTCGGCCTGCGCCAGCTGATCACCGGCTTTCGCCGCCCGGCCTAGTCCGACAGGCACTCGGCCATCGCCGCCGCCATGGCGCGCAGCAATTCGGGATAGAGCGCCGCCCCCGGGGTCAGCCGCGCCCCGAGCGGATCGAGCTTACCGATGTTCACCGCCTGCCCCGCCACCACCGTTTCCAGCAGCGCGCTATTCATCTGCGGTTCGGAAAAGGCGCAGCGCGGCGCCGCCGCGGCGATCTCGGCGCGCAGCGCGCTGATCCGCGCTGCCCCCGGGCGCGCCGCATCCCCGGCGGTGATCGCGGCGAGCGGCTGAAGACCGAAACGATCCTCGAAGTAATGATAACCGTCGTGGAACACCACGAAGGGCACCGAGCCATGGGGCGCCAGGTCGGCAGCGATCTCGGCTTCGAGCACCGCGAGCGCCTCCTGCGCCGCCGCGGCATTGCCGCGGTAGGTTTCGCTGTTGTCGGGATCGAGCCGCGACAGCTCGTCGGCGATCACTCCGAGCCAGAGCGCCGCGTTCCGCGGATCGAGCCAGCCATGCGGGTCGATACCGTCGTGACCGTGCCCGTCGTGATCATGTGCCACGTCATGCTCTTCTTCGTCATGTCCAGCCTCATTCTGCGCCTCCGGCACCGTCACACCATGCGCCGCATGCGCGCCGAATCCCGCGCCGTCACGGAATGTCAGCACCTGCGTACCGGGCTGCGCCATCAGGCCCAGCTGCGCCGCCTCCCCGGCCAGCGTGTCGATCGGTTCGGCCAGCCAGGGCGTCAGCTCCGGCCCGATCCAGACCACCAGATCCGCTCCGGCCAGGCTGCGCGCCTCGGAGGGGCGCATCGCGTAGCCATGCGGCGAAGCGTTGGCCGGGATCACCAGATCGGGGGTGCCGAGCTCCCCCATCACCTGCGCCACCAGCGACTGCACCGGGGCGATATCGGTAGCCACCTGCGGCACCTGCGCCTCTGCCTTGACACTGAGCAGGGTCAGCGCGGTCGCGCCAGTGAGTATTTTTGAAAGGGTGAACATGGCAGGCCTCTTGATGTTATATTATCACGCTTGCTAGCGCCGATGTTATAACATATCAATAGGCAAAATCGGAAAGGCCCGCCATGTCCGCCCTCGGATTTCAGAAGCATGACCATGCCGCCTGCATGCGCTCCACCCTCGCCAAGGCCGAGGCGCATTGCGCCGAGGCCGGGTTGCGGCTGACGCCGGTGCGGCGCAAGGCGTTGGAAATCCTAATGGCCGAACACCGTGCGCTCGGGGCCTATGACCTGCTGGCGCATTTGTCCGAAGCCGGGCTCGGCAGCCAGCCGCCGGTGGCCTACCGGGCACTCGATTTTCTCGTGAAGGCCGGGTTTGCCCACAAGATCGAGGCGCTCAACGCCTATATCGCCTGCGCGCATCTGGGCGCCGATCACGCGCCTGCCTTTCTCATCTGCCGTGCCTGCCTGTCGGTGTCGGAGACCGAGACCGCGCCCCAACAGGGCCGCCTCGGCGCCATGGCGCGTCGGGCGGGGTTTCGGATCGAGCGCACGGTGGTGGAGGCCGAAGGGCTCTGTCCGACCTGTCAGGAAACCGCCCGATGAGCCTGATCGAGACGCGCGGGCTGGCGCTGCGCCATCACGGGCAGGAGGTGCTGCGGGATGTCAATTTCACCATCGAGCGCGGCGAGATCGTCACCATTGTCGGGCCCAACGGCTCGGGCAAATCCTCGCTGCTGCGTGCGCTGATCGGGGCGCTGCCCCCTGCGAGTGGCGAGATCACCCGCGCCCCGGGGCTGCGCATCGGCTACGTGCCGCAGAAGCTGCATATCGACGCCACCCTGCCGCTGACCGTGCGGCGGTTTCTCAACCTGCCGCAGCGCCAGAGCCGCGACATCCTGCAGGCGGCGCTGCTCCGTGCCGGGGCGCCGGACCTGATCGAGCGGCAGATGACCGGGCTCTCGGGCGGGCAGTTCCAGCGGGTGCTGCTGGCGCGCGCGCTGCTCGGCAGGCCCGATATCCTGATCCTCGATGAGGCGACACAGGGGCTCGACCAGCCCGGCAGCGCTGCCTTTTATCGCCAGATCGAGGAAGTGCGCCGCGAGATGGGCCTGGCGGTGCTGATGGTCAGTCATGATCTGCATGTGGTGATGGCGGCCTCGGACCGCGTGCTCTGTCTCAACGGTCATATCTGCTGCGAGGGCACGCCCGAGGTCGTGGCCGACGCGCCGGAATATCGCGCGCTGTTCGGCACCGGCACCAAGGGGGCGCTGGCGCTTTACCGGCATGAGCACCACCATTCGCATGATCATGGCCATGCGCATGATCACGGCCACGATCACAGCGGGAACGGACCTCATTGATGCTCGACGACTTCCTGCTGCGCGCCGCCCTTGCCGGGCTCGGCGTCGCCCTGGCCGCCGCACCACTTGGCTGTTTCGTGGTCTGGCGGCGGATGGCCTATTTCGGCGATGCCACCAGCCATGCCGCCCTGCTCGGCGTGGCGCTGGCGCTGGCCACGGATCTGCCGGTCCTTGCCGGCGTGCTGCTGGTGGCGCTGGCCATGGCGCTGCTGGTCAGCGGCCTGTCGGGACGTCAGATCAGCGCCGATGCGTTGCTCGGCGTGCTGGCCCATGCGGCGCTGGCTTTGGGGCTGGTCGCGGTGTCGCTGCTGCCGGGGCAGCGGGTTGACCTGTCGTCCTACCTGTTCGGAGAGATCCTCGCCGTGAGCTGGCGCGATGTGGCGCTGATCTGGGGCGGGGCGCTGGCGGTGCTGGCCTTGCTGGTCTGGCGCTGGTCGGCGCTGCTGGCGGCGACGCTGAGCCCGGATCTGGCGCAGGCCTCGGGCGGTCATCCGCGCCGCGAGCAGCTGATCCTGACGCTGGCGCTGGCGCTGACCGTGGCGGTGGCGCTGAAGGTGGTGGGCGCCCTGCTGATCGCGGCGATGCTGGTCATTCCGGCGGCCGCGGCGCGGCCCTTCGCGCGCAACCCGGAGGCGATGGCGCTCTGGGCGGTGCTGATGGGCGGTATCGCGGCACTGGGCGGGCTCGCCGCCTCGTGGCGCTATGACACGCCGACCGGGCCGAGCATCGTGACCTGTGCCGCGATCCTGTTTATCCTGAGCAGCGGGGTGGCGCCGCTACTGCGGCGCCGGGGCTGAGGCTCAGCGCGGCTGGATCACCGCGTCGGCCTCGATCTCGATCTTGGCTTCATCCTCGATCAGATCGGCGACCACGACCATCGCCATGGCGGGAAAATGCCGCCCCAGCACCTCGCGGTAGGCCCGGCCGACATCGCCCTGCGCGGCGAGATATTCCTTCTTGTCGGTGACATACCAGGTCATGCGGGTGATGTCCTCGACCCGCCCGCCCGCCGCTTCGACGATGTCGCGGACATTGCGCAGCGCCTGTTTCATCTGGCCGATGAATTCCTTTGCCTCGAAGATCTGCGCGCCGGTCCAGCCGATCTGCCCGCCGATGAACAGATGTCCATCCGCGCTCATCATGCCGTTGGCATAGCCCTTGGCGGGAACCCAGCCGTCGGGCTGAATGATACGATGTGCCATGTGAATTTCCTTCTGCAAGCACGGGGGTCAGACCCCCAGAAATTGATCCGCGACCTGCCGGTCGAGCGCTGTCATGGAGCCGGACCAGACCGAGGCGCCGCGTTCCAGGATCACCGCGTGATCGGCGATGCCGCGCAGCTCGGCCAGCGATTTATCCACCACGATCAGCGCCATGCCGCTGTCCCGCTTGAGCTTGGCGACCGCGGCCCAGATCTCCTGGCGCACCACCGGGGCGAGCCCCTCGGTCGCCTCGTCGAGCAGCAGCAGCGTCGGGTTGGTCATCAGCGCCCGGCCGATCGCCAGCATCTGCTGTTCCCCGCCCGAGAGCAGCGCCGCCTGCTGGCCGCGCCGCTCGCCAAGTCGCGGAAACAGCTCGCAGACAGCGGCGAAATCCCAGGGACCGGGGCGCGCAGCCGCGATCAGGTTCTCGTGCACGGTGAGAGGGGCGAAACAGCGCCGCCCCTCCGGCACCAGCCCGATTCCGAGCCGGGCGGCGCGGTGGCTTGGCAGGGCCGAGATCTCGCGCCCGTCGAAACGGACTTCGCCGCCCGAATGGCGCAGCATCCGGCAGATCACCTTGATCGTGGTCGATTTACCCATGCCGTTACGCCCCATCAGCGCGCAGACCTCGCCCTGTTTGAGCGCCAGATCGACGCCGAACAGCGCCTGCGACGGGCCATAGGCGGCGTTGATACCGCGCAGTTCCAGCAGGTTCATGCCAGCTCCTCCGCGCCGAGATAGGCTTCGCGCACCATCGGATCGGCGCGGATTTCGTCAGCGCTGCCGCTGGCGATGACCTTTCCGTAGACCAGCACAGAGATCCGGTCGGCCAGCGCAAAGACCGCATCCATGTCATGTTCGACCAGCAATATCGGTGCCTCATGGCGCAGCTCGTCGAGAAACCCTGTCAGTTGTTTGGAGCCCTCGGCGCCGAGCCCCGCCATCGGTTCATCCATCAGGAAAACCTTGGGCGCCAGCGTCAGCGCCACTGCGACCTCAAGCAGCCGGCGCTGGCCATGGCTGAGCTCGGCGGTACGGATGGTGGCATGATCCGACAGGCCAACCCGCGCCAGCGCCGCCAGCGCTGCGTCGCATAGATTTCGCTGGCCCATCACCGGTGCGAAAAAGCGCATCACCCTGCCCTCACGCCCGAGCGCCCCGAGCATAGCGTTTTGCAGCGCGGTATATTCCATTGCCAGCGAGGAGATCTGGAAGGTCCGCCCGAGCCCGGCGCGCGCGCGCTGCACGGTGCTGAGTGGCGTCACGTCATGCCCGGCGAAGTGAATGCTGCCGGAATTGCTGCGCAGCCCACCGGCGATCTGCTTGATCAGCGTTGATTTGCCCGCGCCGTTTGGTCCGATCAGCGCGTGGATCTCTCCCGGTCGCAGGCTGAGCGAGACGTCATCGGTGGCCTTCAGCGCGCCGAAGCTCTTGCAGAGATTGCGGATTTCGAGGATCGGCTCAGTCATGCGCCACCTCCCGCCCGGCAAGCGTGCCGATCAGCCCGCCGCGTGCGAAGAGCACCACGAGCAGTAAAAGCAGGCCGAGATAGACATGCCAATATTCGCTCAAGCCGCCGAGCACATGTTCGAGCAGGATGAACAGCGCCGCCCCGGCCACCGGTCCGTAGAGCCGCCCGACGCCGCCGAGGATCACGAAGATCATGATCTCGCCCGAGGTCTGCCAGGAGAACATCACCGGGCTGACGAAACGGTTGAGATCGGCAAAGAGCGCCCCGGCGAGCCCGGTCACCGCGCCGGAGATCACGAAGGCCACCAGCCGCAGCCGGTAGGGCGCGAGGCCCACCGTCTCGACCCGCTCGGGGTTCTGGCGCGCCGCCGACAGCGCCAGGCCGAAGGGCGATTTCGCCAGCCGCCCGGCGAGGAACAGCGCCAGCGCCAGCACCGCGAAGGCAATGGCGAAGAACTGGATCGGATCGAGCGTGTTGAGACCGGGAAAGCCGTTGCGCACATAGATCGACAACCCGTCCTCGCCGCCATAGGCGGGCCAGGAGATCGCGAAATAGAACAGCATCTGCCCGAATGCGAGGGTGATCATGATGAAATAGACGCCCGAGGTGCGCAGCGAGAGCGCGCCGATCGCCAGCGCCGCCAGGGCAGAGACGATGATCGCCACCAGCCAGATCACCGGCATGGATTTGGTTCCCTCAATGAGAAAGGGGCTTTCCAGGAGCGGCGTGTAGCTCTGGGCATGGGCGGCGAGGATGCCCATGGCATAGCCGCCGAGTCCGAAGAACGCCGCATGGCCAAGGCTCACCAGCCCGCCGAGGCCGAGCGCGATGTTGAGGCCAACCCCGGCCAGCGCCAGGATCGCCGCCTTGGTCGCCAGCGTGATGATGAAGGGCTCGTCGAGCAGCAGCGCCGCCAGTGCCGTGACCGGCAGCAGCGCGAAGAGCGCGATATTGAGCAGGGTTTCGCGGCGCATGTCAGGCCTCCCCGAAGAGGCCGGTGGGCTTGAACAGCAAGACCCCCGCCATCAGAATATAGATCAACATCGAGGACAGCGAAGCCCCTACCGAGGTCGCCGCCGCAGGCTCCATGAACCCGGCAAAGAACATCGGCAACAAAACCGAGCCGAGTGTGTCGGTGAGCCCGACCAGCAGCGCCCCGACGAAGGCCCCTTTGATCGAGCCGATGCCGCCGATCACGATCACCACGAAGGCGAGGATCAGCACCGGCTCGCCCATGCCGACCTGCACCGACTGGATCGCCCCGACCAGCGCCCCGGCCACCCCGGCCAGCGCCGCGCCGAGCGCGAAGATCAGCGTATAGAGGCGGCTGATGTCGATACCGAGCGCCGCGATCATCTCCCGGTCCGCCGCCCCGGCGCGGATCTGGATGCCGATGCGGGTGCGCGCGATCAGCGCAAACAGCCCGAGCGCGATCAGCAGCCCGGCAAGGATGATCACCAGCCGGTAGAGCGGATATTGAATGCCGCCGGGCAGGCTGACCGGACCGGCCAGCGCCTTGGGAATGTCGAGAAACAGCGGGAAGGAGCCGAAGAGGTAACGCGTGCCTTCCGAAAAAATCAGGATCAGCGCAAAGGTCGCCAGCACCTGATCGAGATGGTCGCGGTCATAGAGCCTGCGGATCACCGCCACCTCGATCACGGCCCCCGCCGCCGCCGCCGCCGCCAGCGCGGCGATCAGCGCCAGCAGGAACGACCCGGTCACCGCCGACACCGCCGCCGCAGCGAAGGCGCCGACCATGTAGAGCGAGCCATGCGCGAGATTGATCAGCCCCATGACACCGAAGATCAGCGTCAGACCGGCCGCCATCAGAAACAGCATGACGCCGGATTGCAGGCCATTGAGCACCTGTTCTATGAGCAGGATCGGGGTCATTCAGTCGCTTTCATCTGGGATGGATCGCACCCCGGCTGCGGGCCGGGGCGCGGGGTGTCTGCGTTTACATCTTGCACTCGGAGACATAGGCGTCGGCATGGTCGGTCAGCGAGGTGGCGACGATCTTGTTGGTGAAGACATCGCCCTCCTTGACCACTTCACGGACGTAGTAATCCTGCACCGGATGATGGTTGGCGCCGAACTTGAACTTGCCGCGCACACTGTCGAACTCGGCCGCTTCCAGCGCCTTCTGAAAGGCCTCCTGATCGCTCACGTCGGCCTTTTCCATCGCGCTCAGCAGCAGGTTGGCGGTGTCATAGCCCTGGCTGGCGTAGAGCGAGGGCAGACGGCCGTATTCGGCCTGGAATTCCTCGACAAAGGTCTGGTTGGCCTCGTTGTCGATATCCTTGCTCCACTGGCTGGTGTTCTTGATGCCGAGCG
Source organism: Sulfitobacter aestuarii (assembly GCF_042685005.1). Taxonomy (NCBI): domain Bacteria; kingdom Pseudomonadati; phylum Pseudomonadota; class Alphaproteobacteria; order Rhodobacterales; family Roseobacteraceae; genus Sulfitobacter; species Sulfitobacter aestuarii. The sequence goes on from NZ_JBHUMP010000007.1 coordinate 143,452, forward strand.
CGGCCTCGCCCACTGCCTGCAGGATGCCCTGATCGAAGCTGAAGGCCGGGCCGACGACCGGGAGCTCGACGCCGGAATTGGCATATTGCTTGAGGAAGGAGATCCCCATGCCGCCGGGCAGGAAGAAGAACACGCTGTCAGCCCCGGAAGCACGGATCTGCGCGATCTCGGCGGCGTAATCGGTCTGGCCGAGCTCGGTATAGACCTCACCGGCCAGCTCGCCCTCATACATGCGCTTGTAGCCGGTCAGCGCGTCCTTGCCCGCAGGGTAATTGGGCGCGAGGATGAAGCTGTTCCTGTAGCCCGCGTCATTGGCATAGGCCCCGGCGGCCTCGTGCAGGTTGTCGTTCTGCCAGGCGATGTTGAAATAGAGCTTGTTGCAGCCCTTGCCCGCCAGCGCCGACGGACCGGCATTGGGGCTGAGGTAGAATTTGCCCTGCGCGGTCGCGGCCGGCACCACCGCCATGGCGAGGTTCGACCAGATGATCCCGGTCAGCACATCGACCTTTTCGGACTGGATCATCTTGTCGGCAAGCTGCACGGCGATGTCGGGCTTGCGCTGGTCATCCTCGACCACCAGCTCCAGATCGGCGTTGCCCGCCATCTTGGTGGCCAGCATGAACCCGTCGCGCACGTCGATGCCGAGCCCGGCACCGCCGCCCGACAGCGTTGTGATCATCCCGACCTTGACCTTGCCCTCGGCCAGCGCGCCCTGCGCGCCAAGTGCCGCGACCGAAGCCGCCAGAAGCATGGATCTCAATTTCATATACTCTCTCCCTTGATATGGCGGGCCTCTTTCATCGGGCCCATTCGACCATTCCCATCAGGGGCAGGATCCCCTGCCCCGTCAAGCACTTGCATCAGGTCACGCGGGCGCGGATGCGGTATTTCTCGTCATCCCAGAGCCGCTGGCCCATGACCTCGCGCAGGATACGCACCGCCGCGCTCACGTCAGCGCTGGCGATATAGAGCGGCGTGAAGCCGAAGCGCATGATGTCGGGCGCGCGGAAATCGCCGATCACCCCGCGCGCGATCAGCGCCTGCATCGCCGCGTACCCTTCCTCGAACCGGAACGAAACCTGCGAGCCCCGCTCCTGCGGATCGCGCGGGCTGGCCAGCGTGAGCTGCGGCACGTCGCGCTCGACCTCCTCGATGAACTGCTCCTGCAGCGCGATAGAGGCACGGCGCAGCGCCTGCATGTCAACGTCCGTCCAAAGCTCCATCGCCGCTTCAAGCGCGGTCAGCGCGATGACCGGCGGTGTGCCGACGCGCATCCGCTCGATCCCCTTGCCGGGCGTGTAGTTTAGATCGAACTCAAACGGCTGACGATGCCCCAGCCAGCCGCTCAGCGCAGGTTCCGCTTCATCGGCCAGATCGGGCCGGACATAGATGAACCCCGGCGCGCCCGGCCCGCCATTGAGGTATTTATAGGTGCAGCCAACCGCGAATTCACATTTGCAGCCTGCCAGATCGACCGGCAGCGCCCCGGCGGAATGGGCCAGATCCCAGAGCATCACCGCGCCCGCCGCATGGGCCTTCTCGGTGATCGCCTGCATGTCATGCAGCCTGCCGCTGCGGTAATCGACCTGCGTGAGCATCACCACCGCGACATCCTCGGTGATCGCTTCGGCCACGTCTTCGGGCGATTTGGTGCGCAGTTCATAACCCTGCTCGAGCAGCCCCACCAGCCCTTCGGCCATGTAGAGATCGGACGGGAAATTGCCGTTGTCCGACAGGATCACCCGGCGTTCCGGGCGCATCTTCAGCGCCGCCGCCAGCGCCTGAAACACCTTGATCGACAGCGTGTCGCCCATCACCACCGAACCCTCGGGCGCGCCGACGATCCGTGCCACCATGTTGCCGACCCGCGCGGGCTGCTCCATCCACCCGGCCCTGTTCCAGCCGGTGATCAGCATTTCGCCCCATTCATCGGCGATCATCTCCTGCAATCGCGGGCCGACTGCCTTCGGCAGCGGACCCAGCGAATTGCCGTCGAGATAGATCATCCCCTCGGGCAGGCTGAACGCGTCTTTTCTCAATATCCCAGCCACTTACAAGGCCCCCCTGACATGCCACAATTCCGGAAACAGCTCCACTTCAAGCATCTTGCGCAGATAGGCAACGCCATTCGTGCCGCCGGTGCCGCGTTTGAAACCGATGATCCGCTCCACGGTCGTCACGTGATTGAAGCGCCAGCGCCGGAAGTAATCCTCCAGATCGACCAGCTTTTCGGCAAGCTCGTAAAGCTCCCAATGCGCACCCGGCGCCTCGTAGACCCGCTGCCACAGGTCCTGCACCTCGGGCCGCGCCGCCCAGGCCTCCTGCCCCGGCTCTCCGGCAAGCTCCGCCGTGCCAAGCCGCCGGCACAGCAGATCGATCGCCACCTGATAAAGACTGGCGCGCGCCAGCTCGTCGCTGAGCGCTCCATGGGCCTCGCTCTTGTGCTCATGCAGCTGCAACAGCGCTTTGTTGCGGTTGCCAAGCAGATATTCGATCAGCCGGTATTGATGCGACTGGAACCCCGAGGAGCTGCCCAGGGAGGGCCGAAACGCGGTATATTCGCTCGGCGTCATGGTGCGCAGCACGTCCCAGGCATTGTTGAGCTGCTCGAAGATCCGTGCCACCCGGGACAGCATCTTGAAGGCCGGTTGCAGATTGTCGGTCAGCATCACCTCCCGCGCCGCCTGCAATTCATGGATCGCGAGGCGCATCCATAATTCGCTGGTCTGATGCTGGATGATGAACAACATCTCGTCATGCGCCTGCGACAGCGGATGCTGCGCCGTCAGGATCGCGTCGAGCCCGAGATAATCGCCATAGGACATCGCATCCGCGAAGCTCATCTTCGCCCCTTCCGAGGCCTTGCCAAAATCGCTCATGATCCCTCCCGCAGGGCGAAACGCTGGATCTTCCCGGTTGCCGTCTTCGGCAGGGCAGCGACGAAACGGATCTCGCGCGGATATTTGTAGGGCGCGATTTCTGCCTTAACATGATCCTGCAAGTCTTTGATCAAGCTGGCATCCTGCGCCGTTCCCTCGATGAGGACCACATGTGCCTGCACAATCTCGCCACGCCCGTCGTCGGGCTTGCCCACCACCGCACATTCGCTGACCAAGGGATGGCTGAGCAGCGCCGCCTCGACCTCCGGCCCGGCGATGTTGTAGCCCGAGGAGATGATCATATCATCGTTGCGCGCGGCGAAATGCAGATAGCCGTCCGGATCCATGGTGAAACTGTCGCCGGTGATGTTCCAGCCGTCCTGCACGTAAGCCTTCTGCCGGTCATCCGCGAGATAGCGACACCCGGTCGGCCCGCGCACCGCCAGCCGCCCGACCTCGCCACGCGGCAGCTCCGCGCCATCCTCGCCGATCACCCTGGCCTCATAGCCACCCACCGGCTTGCCGGTACAGGCCGCGCGGTGATCGTCGAAACGGTTGGAGATGAAGATATGCAGCATCTCCGTCGCGCCGATCCCGTCGAGCATCGGCTTGCCGGTCTTCTTCTGCCAATCGTGATAGACCGGCGCGGGCAAAGTCTCTCCGGCCGAGACGGCGGCGCGCAGGCTGCTCAGATCCGCGCCCTCCTCCATCGCCTGCAACATGGCGCGATAGGCGGTCGGCGCGGTGAAACAGACGGTGGCTTTGTATTTCTCGATGATCTCGATCATGTTAGGCGGGCTCGCGGTCTCCAGCAGCGTCGCGGCAGCACCGAAACGCAGCGGAAACACCGCCAGCCCGCCGAGCCCGAAGGTAAAGGCCAGCGGCGGAGAGCCGACGAAGACATCATCCGGCGTCACGCCCAGAACCTCGCGCGCATAGCCATCGGCGATGATCAGCAGATCGCGGTGGAAATGCATGGTGGCCTTGGGACTGCCGGTTGTCCCGGAGGTGAAGCCGAGCAGCGCCACATCATCCTGCGCCGTGTCCACCGCGTCGAAAAGCACCGGTTTTTCCAGCGCCAGCCGGTCAAGCTCGGCATCGTGGTTGGAAGTGCCGTCAAACCCCACAACGGCCTTGAGAAATTTCGACCCCTTGGCACAGATCGCCATCTCGTCCATCAGCCGCGTGTCGCAGAGCGCATGGCTGATCTCGGCCTTGTCGACCACCGCCGCCAGCTCCTTGGCGCGCAGCATCGGCATGGTATTGACCACCACCGCCCCGGCCTTGGTCGCCGCCAGCCAGCAGGCCACCATCGCCGGATTGTTGGCCGAGCGGATCAGCACCCGGTTGCCGGGCCGCAAACCGAGGTCCTCGACCATCGCGGCGGCCAGCCGGTTGGTCCAGTCCGCCAGCTCCTTGTAGGTGCGCCGCCGCCCGTTGCCGATCAGCGCGGTGTGATCGCCAAACCCTTTGGCGACCATCGCATCGGTCAGCTCGACCCCGACATTGAACCGCTCGGGATAATCGAAACCGTCCAGCAGCAGGTCCGGCCAGAGGCCCTGATCGGGCAGATTGTCCCGTGAAAACGTATCCTCATGTCCCGATCGTGACAGCATCACAGCCCTCCCTCATGCGCGCCCAGCACCTGTCGCGCGATCACCACGCGCTGCACATCCGACGCTCCCTCGTAAATCCGCAGCGCCCGGATCTCGCGATAAAGCCGCTCGACCGTCTCGCCGCTGCGCACCCCGTCGCCGCCATGCAGCTGCACCGCCCCGTCGATCACCTTCTGCGCCTGGTCGGTGGCAAAGAGCTTGGCCATCGCCGCCTCCCGCGTCACCCGCGCCGCGCCGCTGTCCTTGGTCCAGGCGGCGCGATAGACCAGCAGCGCGCTGGCATCCACATCGAGCGCCATGTCGGCAATATGCCCCTGCACCATCTGCAAAACACTCAACGGCGCCCCCTGCACCCGGCGCGCACCGACCCGGGTCAGTGCCTCGTCAAGGGCGCGCCGGGCAAAGCCCAATGCCGCCGCCGCCACCGTGGCACGGAACACGTCGAGCACCGACATGGCGATGCCGAAACCCTTGCCCGGCCTCCCGATCAGCGCCGAGCGCGGCACGCGGCAATCGCTGAACCGCAGCCGCGCCAGTGGATGCGGTGCCATGACCTGCAACCGCTCCACCACCTCGAACCCCGGCGAACCGGCATCGATCACGAAGGCCGACAGGCCCCGCGCCCCCGGCGCCTCCCCGGTGCGGGCGAATAACGTGTAGAAATCGGCGATCCCGCCATTGGAAATCCAGGTCTTCTCGCCGTTCAGAATGTAGTGATCGCCATCAGGCTCCGCCGTCATCGTTGACGCCGCCACATCCGACCCCGATTGCGGCTCGGTCAGCGCGAAGGCGGCGATCGCCTTCCCCGACCGGCTGAGCGGCAGGTATTTCGCCTGTTGCGCCTCGGAGCCGAAGAGCGAAATCGCCCCGGTTCCCAGACCCTGCATCGCAAAGGCGAAATCCGCCAGCCCGTCATGCCGCGCCAACGTCTCGCGGATCAGGCAGAGCGCGCGCACATCGAGCCGCTCCCCCGCAGGCGCACCGGAATGGCGCAGCCAGCCCCCCTCACCAAGCTGCGCAACCAGCGCGCGACAGGCCGCATCGACATCGGAATGATCAAGCCCCGGCAGCGTCGTTGCGGCCCATTCCTCCAGCGCCCCGGCCAGCTCGCGATGCCGCTCTTCAAAAAACGGCCAGTCCAGAAAGGAGAGATCAGCCATGCGCCAGCCTCTCGTTTCTCCGGACTGAAAATACCTCGGGGGTCCGGGGGCCGGCCCCCGGTCCTGTCCCCGCCTGCACGCCCGTCGCCATCATCAATCCCCCTCGAACACAGGCCGCTCTTTCGCGACGAAGGCGTTATAGGCGCGCTCGAAATCGCCGGTCTGCATGCAGATCGCCTGGGCCTGGGCCTCGGCCTCGATCGCCTGCTCGATCGACATCGCCCATTCCTGCGCCAGCATCGTCTTGGTCATCATATGGGCAAAGTTCGGCCCCCGCGCGATCTGCTGGGCCAGCCCCATCGCCTCGCCCTCCAGCGCCTCCGCTTCGACGAGGCGGCTGTAAAACCCCCAACGCTCGCCCTCCTCGGCCGACATCGAGCGCCCGGTGTAGAGCAGCTCGGCGGCGCGGCTCTGGCCGATGATCCGCGGCAGGATCGCGCAGGCGCCCATGTCGCAGCCCGCCAGCCCGACCCGGGTGAACAGGAAGGCGGTCCGGGCCTCCGGGGTTGCCAGCCGCAGATCCGACGCCATGGCGATGATCGCCCCGGCTCCGACGCAGATCCCGTCCACCGCCGCGATCACCGGCTTGCCGCAATTGACGATCGCCTTGACCAGATCGCCGGTCATACGCGTGAAACGCAGCAGCTCCTTCATGCTCATCCGGGTCAGCGGCCCGATGATGTCATGCACATCGCCCCCGGAGCTGAAATTGCCACCGTTGGAGGCGAAGACCACTGCGTCGATGTCATCGGCATAGACCAGATCGCGGAACCAGTCGCGCAGCTCGGCATAGCTGTCGAAGGTCAGCGGGTTCTTGCGCTCCGGCCGGTCGAGCCGCAGCCGCGCGATGCGCCCGTCGATCTCGCAGATGAAATGCTGCACGTCACTGCGCATGATAATCTTCCTTCTGTTCAGCAGCGGCCGCGATGGCCGATAATTTCTCCGCCATCAGCCTGGCGTCGGCAGCGTTCACCCCGGCCAGCATCTCGTCGATCCAGGCCTCGTGCTCTCCCGCCTGGCGCAGGAATTCCGTCTCTCCCGCCGGAGTCAGGCGCAGCGTCATCGCCCGGCGGTCGCCCGGCACCGGCACCCGCACCACCAGCCCCTCCTCGGCGAGCCGGTCGGCGATGCCGGTGACATTGCCGTTGGAGACCCGCAGCACGCCGCTGAGCTGGCTCATCTTCAGCCCCTCGGGATGGCGCGACAATGCCGCCATCAGGTCGAAACGCGGCAGCGTGGTGGCGAATTGCGCCCGCAGCCGCTCGCGCAGATGCGCATCGACCTGCCGTGTCAGTTTCAGCAATTGCAGCCAGAGCCGCAGCCTCTCCTTGGCGGGTGCGTGATCGCTCATATCTCGCCCCCCGACAGGCTCAAGGCATGGCCATTGACCGAGGCGGCACCGTCCGAGAGCAGGTAAAGCGCCGCCTGCGCGACCTCGTTTACCGTCACAAACCGGTTCTGCGGGCTCGCGCGCTTCAGGATCTCACGCGATTCTTCTTCCGTCTTTCCGGTAGTTTGCGTGATGTTCTTCACGCTGCGTGTGAGCAATGGCGTGTCGATGAACCCGGGGCAGATCGCGTTGACCGTGATGCCGCTGCGGGCCACTTCCAGCGCCAGCGCCCGGGTCAGCCCGACAACCCCATGTTTCGCCGCGACATAGCCCGCCACGTAAGGGTAGCCCTTGAGCCCGGCGGTGGAGGCCACGACGATCAGCCGCCCGGTCCCGGCCGCCTTCATATCGGCCAGCCCCTGCTGCCAGACGTTGAACACGCCGGTGACATTGACCGCGAGCATCGCCGCCATCTCCTCGGCGCTGATCTTCTCGAAGGGGGCGGAATGGGCCGCCCCGGCATTGGCGATCACGCCGGTGATCGGCCCCTGTGCCGCGCGGGCAGCGGCGAAAGCCTCCGCCACCGCTTCCGCATCGGTCACGTCGCAGAGTTGATAGGGCAGATCCTGTTCCTGTAAGGGCGTCTCGCGCCGCCCCATGATCGTCACCGCGGCCCCGGAGGCAGCCACCGCCCTGGCGATCTCGGCCCCGACCCCGCTCCCGCCGCCTGTCACGATCACATGGCTCATACCTTTTCCACCTCCGCCGCCCGGTCGGCCAGCCGCCAGGCCTGATCGCGCCCGGCCTGATAGGGCAGCGGCCAATTGGCATGACGGTCGCCGATCGCCGCCCCCTGGTGCAGCGTCCAATAGGGGTCGGCCAGATGCGGCCGCGCCAGACAGACCAGATCGGCCCGCCCGGCCATCAGGATCGAATTGACGTGATCGGCCTCATAGATATTGCCCACCGCCATGGTCTTGATTCCGCCGTCGTTGCGAATCCGGTCCGAAAACGGGGTCTGGAACATCCGGCCGTAGACCGGCTTGGCCTCGGTCGAGGTCTGCCCCGCCGAGACGTCGATGATATCGGCGCCCGCGGCGCTGAACATCCGCGCGATTTCCACCGCTTCCTCGGGCGTCACGCCGTCTTCCTCGACCCAGTCGCTGGCCGAGATCCGCACCGACATCGGCTTGTGCGCCGGCCAGACCGCCCGCATCGCGGCGAAGACCTCAAGCGGATAGCGCATCCGGTTTTCCAGGCTGCCGCCATATTCATCGCGGCGGATATTCGACAGCGGCGAGATGAACGACGAGATCAGATACCCATGGGCCGCATGCAGTTCGATCATGTCGAAATGTGCCGCCTCCGCCATCTCTGCCGCCGCGACAAATTGATCGCGGACCGCATCCATGTCGGCGCGGTCCATTTCCCGGGGTACCGCGTTCTGCGCCGACCAGGGAATCGCCGAGGCCGAAATGGTTGGCCAATTGCCCGAATTCAGCGGCGCATCCATCTCTTCCCAGCCGACCTGTGTCGAACCCTTGCGCCCCGAATGACCGATCTGGCAACAGATCTTCGCCTGCGTTTCGGCATGAACGAAATCGGTAAGCCGGGTCCAGGCCGCAAGGTGTTCCGGCGCATAAAGCCCCGGACAGCCCGGCGTGATCCGCCCCTCGGGGGACACACAGGTCATCTCGGTATAGACCAGCCCGGCCCCGCCCTTGGCGCGTTCGGCGTAATGCACGAAATGCCAGTCGGTCGGACAGCCATCCACCGCCTTGTATTGCGCCATCGGCGAGACGACGATGCGGTTGATCAGATCCATCTCGCGCAGCCTGAAGGGTGCGAACATCGGCGCGCGCACCGGGCCGTTGGACCCGGCTCCCGCCTGTTCCATGAACCACTTTTCCGCGCCCTCCAGCCATGTCGCATCGCGTTCGCGCAGGTTCTCGTGGCTGATCCGCTGGCTGCGCGTGAGCATCGAGTAGTTGAGCTGCACCGGGTCGAGATCGAGATAGCGCTCCACATCCTCGAACCATTCCACCGAGTTGCGCGCCGCGGATTGCAGGCGCAGCACCTCGAGCCGCCGGGCGTCCTCGTATTTCTCGAAAGCGCTGGCGAGATCGCGATCCTCGCTGACATGCCGCGCCAGCGAGATCGCCGATTCCAGCGCCAGCTTGGTTCCCGACCCGATCGAGAAATGCGCGGTGGCCGAAGCATCGCCGAGCAGCACCACGTTCTCGTGGCTCCATTTTTCACAAAGCACCCGGGGGAACTTGATCCAGGCCGAGCCGCGGATGTGGCTGGCATTGCTCATCAGGGCGTGCCCATCGAGGTGATCGCGGAAGATCTCCTCGCAGATCGCAATGCTCTCCTGCTGGCTCATCTCGCCGAAACCGTAGGCATCGAAAGTGTCCTGCGAACATTCCACGATGAAGGTCGCGGTGTCCTTGTCGAACTGATAAGCATGGGCCCAGACCCAGCCCTTGTCGGTCTTTTCGAAGATGAAGGTGAAGGCATCGTCGAATTTCTGATGCGTGCCGAGCCAGACGAAGGGACAGCGGCGAACGTCGATGTCAGGCTTGAAACTATCCTCGAATTCCAGCCGCGTCTTGGAGTTCAACCCGTCGGCGGCCACGACCAGATCGTAATCGCCCATGTAATCCGACGCGGCCTTCACCTCGGTCTCGAATTGCAGATAGACGCCAAGCTCGCGCGCCCGCTCCTGCAGGATCAGCAGTAGTTTCTTGCGCCCGATGCCGCAAAACCCGTGGCCGGTCGAGAGGATCGTGTGGCCTTTGTGATGCAGCGCGATATCGTCCCAATAGGCGAAGTGACTGCGGATCTCGCGTGCCGATACCGGGTCATTGGCCTCCAGATTGTCGAGCGTCTCGTCCGACAGCACCACGCCCCAGCCGAAGGTGTCATCGGCCCGGTTGCGCTCCAGCACGGTGACCTCGGCGTCTGGCTGCCGCAACTTCAGGGAAATCGCAAAATAGAGCCCGGCAGGCCCGCCGCCCAGACAGATCGCGCGCATTCTCTTCCTCCCATGTCGTTGCAGAAAGCCTAGGGGCATTTGAAATATCGATCAAGAAAATATTTTAAGCTTAAAGCATCTTCCGTATGGGGCGAGTTTTCCTGGCGCATGGCGCTCGTGCATATGGCTCCCGTCGCGCCGATCCTGTAGCAATCGGCCATGAATGATTTTACCGCTCCCGACTGGATCGCCCTGCACCTGGGCACTGAAACCCTGCGCATCTGGCCGATGAAGGACGGACGCCCTGATACCGTCGTGGCCTGTACAAGCCCGCCACCGCCCTGGGAAACCCAGGCTTTCGACAGCGCGCTGGGGTCGCTCTTGGACACATGGAACCTGCCGCCCGAGACACCGATCCTCGGCTGCGGGGTTTTTGAGGCGGGTCGGCGCAACGTGCCCTGCAAGCCGCTCGACGCCGTGCCGGTACCCCTCCCGCACAGCCGGTTCAGCGCGCTGCGCGTGATCCCCGGCGTCAGTCAGACGCAGCCGCCGGACCTGCTCGGCGGCGCGGAGATCGCCATCGCCGGCTTCCTGTCGCTCAACGGCGATTGGGACGGGGTGATCTGCCTGCCCGGGGCGCGTTCACGCTGGGTGCAGGTCTCGGCCGGGGAGATAATCTCGTTCCAATCCTTCCTGACCGGCGAAATGATCGCCCTGCTCGCCCAGAGCCCCGGACTGCGCGCAGCCCTGCAGGGCGGGGATTGGGAGCAATCTGTCTTCGATGATGCCCTCGCGCAGATTCTGTCACGCCCCGAGAAACTGGCCGCCGGGCTCGCGTCGATCGAGGCCGAGGCACAGCTCGACGGGATCAACCCGACCCGCGCCCGGGCGCGGCTCTCCGGCCTCCTGATCGGTGCCGAGCTGGCGGCGGCGAAACCCTATTGGCTGGGTCAGAATATTGCGATCCTCGGCAGTTCCGAGGCCAGCGCGCCCTATCGCGCCGCGCTCGAGAGTCAGGGCGTTCCCGCCATTCTGGCCGATCATGACCGGATGCTGCTCGAAGGTCTGAAACAGGCCCGGCGCCTTGCCACCGGCGGGTGATCCGCGCTCGGGTTCAGGGCGTGATCAGCCGCACCCGGGGGATCTGCTCGATCAGCAGCAGGTCGGCGTCATAGGCTTCGCTCATCTCCTGCACCAGCGCCTCGTCCCAGCCCGGCATGTCGAGCTCTTCCTCGATCTCCTCCTCGAGTCCGAACTTGTCGAGAAAGGCGCCGATCACCCGGCAGCGCTGCGTTTCGGAAAGACCGGGACGCCCGGCGATATAGCTGCGAAACCGCGCCATCCCCTCCGGCGACATGATCGCTTCCAAAAGATCATAGGTGCCCTCCAGGGGGACATCCGGCCCGACACCGGTCATCTCGCGCAGCAGCCGCTCCCAGAGCAGCGGCGAATCCTCGTTGCACCAGAGCGTGATCGGGATCTCCGGCGCCTTCTCGCGCAGGGTGGCGATGGTCTGCGACCAGCGCATGTCGCGTGGCGTCCTGTCGCCCCAGAACCCCTCGTCGCTCTGATCGCCCGCCACCCTGTGCAGGATCGGCAACAAGGTCGCGGGATTGCGGATCGAGATGTAGATCTCCAGTTCGTCATCGGGAAAGAGCTGCGCCATCCGTGCCATCCGCACACCTGCGGCCGGATAGAACACACCTTCGCGCACCGCCGTCGCCGGGGTGCGGAAGAAATTCGCATCCGACAGGATCGCGCGCTCGGGCCGCGTCTCGCCAAGCACCGCATCAAGCAGCACCTCGCGCGCCTCGGGAGAGGCCGGGGTCTTGTGCATGGCATTCAGCGTGTCGCGAAACAGGCTGCGATAGGTCCCGGGCCGCGACATCACCACCCCGCGCTCGCGCAGCGCCTCGCTGTTGGCCAGCAGGCTCCTGACCAACCGCTCCCCTTCGGTGTAATGAACGCCCGTGTGCAAAACCAGCTGCATGTCACCCCATTCCGCAAGATCGATCCGCCGATGAATAGCCTCTCGCGAAGGTCGTGTAAAACTGCAAAGCCACGGCGATTTCCCCCCTTGCACGGCCCCGGCCAATCGCTTAAATGACCGCCAAGTGCCCCTATAGCTCAGCTGGTAGAGCAACTGATTTGTAATCAGTAGGTCCGCGGTTCGAGTCCGTGTGGGGGCACCACTAAGATCCATATTACGCTGATTTATCAGACTATTAGATGGACTGCCTGGGCTTCAATCCCCCTCTCCATCCACCTCTCGGGCTGCGGTGCGGCCTGCTTCATCTTAGCATTGCGACGGTACAGAACGCACCTGCCAAAGTATCCACATATCGGGCACATAGATTTAGTCCGCCCGCTGACCGCTAATCGGTGCCTCAATCTAGTCTGGGTTCAGAATGTAGCTAAATTTGAATGTGAAATAGGCCCGCTGCATACTTCGCAGCGGGCCGCTTCTGTTGAAAATTTCTGCCTAAAATACGACACAATTCTATGTCTGGACTTTTCGACGTCAAGGTGACCCTAACAGGGCGAGAAAGGGAAAGTCCTCTTGCCCTACCAGCGGCTTAGAAGCTTTGGCAACTGCTTCACCTGCGGCCATCCCACGCCACACTTGCACTTGGCCTTGCGCTCAAAATCACGCTGCGTGATGCCGCTTGGCAGCTTATCGGGAGTCAATTCAACTGTATGACCGCACGACCAGCACCGGACTTGAACGCTTGTTACGCCCCGTGAAAAAAGAAGAGGTTCGGATGCTTCAGACATGACGCCTCATTAGCCGTCGCACTTGCTCTCGCCAAGCTGGTTATTCCATTCCATCAGCGCGCACAGCGCATTGCTTTCGCGGTGCTCGTAGTCCGAGACAAGTCGCTGGTATGTTGCGTCATGCATATGTTTGGGTCTGCCCCAGCCAGCGCCTTCAAGTATACTCTCAGGCCATCGCAAACGCTGACGAAGGCTCTCCAATCGACGCACAGCCCTATCGCGCCTATTTTCGTTTTCAGATGGATAAGCCAGACCGTGACATTTACGGCAGGCGAACACCGGTCCGCCGTAAAGAACGGCCACGCGCTTTCCGCATCCTCGCACGGGACATTTAAACCACGCCCGCGCGCCGCCAAAGTGACATGGCGTCCAGTCGATCCGAACAGGATAGTTCCGGTTCTGCCAGCCTTCAGCCTCACGGTAGCGGTAGCTAAGGCTGACATAACCAGCCGCTGCGGTTATTCGAATCTCGGCAACACACCGCCCTACCCGCGTCCAACGGTAACTACAAACTTGCCCAGAGTGCAGCCAGCCATCACGCGCAAGCTTACCGATACGCAGGTCCATCATGTCTTCGACGGTTGCGCGGGTACCTAGCCGCCAGTGCCTACCGCTGCCAATGCCGCCCAAGGCTCAACTCCTTTTAACCCAAATCATAAGGCAAGTTTCCGACTGAGATGGCGAACTTTTAGCAATTCGACCCTAGGTTTATTGCCTCCGTTCTGCACGAAGCCAAATTCGCTTGAACGCGCCGGTCCGTGCTGAAGCAGCTCAGACATTGAACCTCCCCCGGCTCGATCCAACCTCTCTGCGGCCAGTCATCCATGCCAAGGCCCAGAACGGCACCGCTGATGCAGTTCGACCCAGAAGCCCTGAATTTTGGATAGGTGAATGCTTCTGCCCATATCGGTCCGGAAAGAGCATGGCCCAGACCTTGAGCCTCCCCCTCCCTTTGGTCTCCCTGCCTATGGCTAGATGTAGATATGTCCTCCTTTCTGTGACGCGGGAAAGCTCGAAGCCTCCCTTGGCGTCACAGAAATCAGGACGGCAAGCACATCTCACTTCAACCATCTTCAGCAACTGTCCGCTTTTTTGTGTCACCTTTGCACAGTATTTGTGCGGGGATTTTGAATTTCATGAATGTTTTTCGAGCAGGTCGCCCGTCCGGTGTCGCCTCCTCAGCCAAACCCCATACAGATGCGCGTCCGATACCCGACGGCCCCAAATGCGGAGCCTGCGTCAGGAAGATGAAGCCGCGCTCTTCAAGTTTGCTGAACCATGGACCGACGGTATTGCGATGCACGTTCATTGCCGCAGCCGCGTCCCTATGGCTGAGATAGATGGCACCGTTGTTCGATCCGTTAAACCGGCGTTTCAGTTCGATGTACAGCGCACGGGGGCCAGGGGGCAAAGTCGCCCATGCCTCGGACGCCTGCACCCATTCGGGAAGCTGGACGAACCGCCCAGCCCCCCTTTTTTTCCGTTTGTATATCTTGCCAACCATCAGCGCTTATCCAACGTCAGACAGGCCAGCCAGACGCGAATGGCAGTGGTCTGGCAGGGGCATCCGCCAAGGGATAACCACACCGAGTCTGCGGCCCCCTCCGCCCTTCTGCGGACCATGATTTGCCACCTGCCGTTAGTATGGGAAACGCGGGTAATGCCTTTAGTCATGAGCAGCTCCATAATGCAAAGCCTCAACCAGACGGGCTTGTGTTTCGGTAAGGCCGAACAAACGGCGCAAGCGACGAACACGCGCGTTAGTCATTGCGCGCCCTCCCTCTTGCCCAGCGCACTTGCCGATCTGGGAAACCGCAACGCGGCCCGGTCAATGCCTGCTTTCAGGGAGTAGTGAGCAACGTTCTGCGGGCCTCGATATTCGGTATGGATAGGCCAGCCGTAATCGTGGCGCAGGCGATGGACGATTGCGCCCAAACGCCAGCCGCGCACCTCGCGAATCTCGGTCTTGTGGCTAATCGTGCGCCCGTTCAGCAGCGCTTTGCAGGTCCAGAACACCTGACTATCGCTGGAATAGAATTTGCTTTGGGTCATAGGGTCGTGCCTTTCAGTTGAAAAGGAAAGGCGCTGGGCGTATGTCTGAGTTGCGTAGACTGAAGACGGCACCCCCAGCGCCTGCGTATCCGCAAGTGCGGGGGTGTTTTCAGTTCCGGGCCTCAGCAAGAGCCGCGTCAATATCGGATTCGATCCAGTAAAGGCGAGCGCCGAATTTGATAGGCTGAGGCAGGCGGCCTGATTCGATATCGCGGTAAACGGAAGACCGGCTGCGACCGCCAATCTTCGTTTGCAGGTCAGGGAAGGAAAGATAACGCATATTGATACTCCATTCTGCAAAACGACGATTCATTCTGCTTCATGGGACACTTGTCACACGCCTTTCCAGAACGGGCGAACCCAAGATGGCACGACTATCTTTGGGAACGCCGTTCGGACCAGATATTCATGAGACGCTTGACTGATGGGATATCGAGGGCGGCACCCAGTGCGACATGTATCGCATGGCATGCGCTGGCGTCTTTGAACGTAGCTTCGTTTTCAGTAATCGGGTAGTTCAGCATCTCCATATGGGATAGAAAATGATTAATCAGGAAGTTCCTCTCCAATTTCGGATAGGGGTCTGGGCCTCGTTTGGGTGGTGGGGGAGTGGTCCGCCCTAGTAGATAATTCACCAACCAACTTTGGAGCTGAGGGTGGAGCTGCACGCCTGCGTCGAGAATACGGCCGCAAGCAATCACCAGCGCGTCGAAATAAATAAGCGATTCTTCAGCCGCGGTAATGGCACTTTTTACTACCCGATAGGTGTCGAGGCGCTCAATTTTATCTTTCTCGAGATAATGTAGTTTCAGACCGTGACTGAGCTCAATCTCTAACGCCACCACATGTTTCATGCCTTTCTCGTCGAAACCCCAAAGCTCTCCCTCCGAGAACGCCAATCTGAGCGCAGGCGAGGTTTCGGCTTGTTTCATGCCTTTCTCGTCGAAACCCCAAAGCTCTCCCTCCGAGAACGCCAATCTGAGCGCAGGCGAGGTTTCGGCTAGTCTACAAATTTGCTTGAAACTTGGTTCATGGCCACAAGTTCTAATCCCTTCATAGAGTGCGTTCCAATCGTCTACGGATAACGGTTCGGATAATTCACTGGGCATTTAAGATAGCCAAATTTCTGGCGTCCCTTAAACATAGCGAGGCCCATCGGTCCATTACCACCTTCCTTTGCTCCAAAAAATCGGTCCGCCTATACGCCCGCTCCACGCCGCTGCCGGTCGTATGCCCTAGGCAGGTTTCGGCTACATCATGCGGCGTGTTTGTTGCTTCTGCGGTCCAGTCGCGGAATGAGGACCGAAACCCGTGCGGCCGTTCGGACAATCCGCGCCGGTTCATGAATGCCGTCATTGTCATATCGGAAATCACGCCACGCTTTGCACCGGGGAACAGGTAACCGTCACGGGCAAATTTGCGCGCCTCTGCTATCACGTTTTGCGCCTCCGCCGATAGAGGCACTCGGAAATCGCTGGTCGCGCCCAAACGGCCCTTCATCGCCGCTGCGGGAATGGTCCAGACGTCGCCGTCGATCTGGTTGAGATGCATGAACCTAAGGGGATAGGACCGCACCGCCGTCAGTATCAGCAGCCTCAGCGCCAATTCCGTCAAGCTGCCGCTGTCCAGCGATTGATAGAATGCAGGCACATCGCGCCAGTTCATCGCGGGCACGTTCCTAACGGTATGGCGTTGCTTGCCCAACAGCGCCTTGGCCTTCTCCGTCGCCTGTAAATCGACCTCTAAACCCAGCGCTGCCGCGTGACGCATCACAATACCCAGACGGTTGATTGCCTTGCGCGCAGTATCCGCCTTGTCGTGCCAAATAGGGGCTAAGGTGTCGCGAATATCCTTTTGGTCAATCTCGGCTACCGGCACTTTGCCGAGCTTAGGTAGGATATGAATTTCAAGCGGTGAGAACCAGCGCCCCGCCTTTCCATCGCCCTTCAGTTCCGCCTTGCGACTTTCGAACGCATCCTGCGCCACGTCTACCAGTATATGAACGTTGCGCGCAGCTTCCCGGCGCTGACGTTCACGCTCTTTGATTGGGTCCAACCCCTGTCGCGCCACGGCCCGCCAATGGTCCGCTACCTCTCGCGCTTCTTTCAAGGTTCGATCAGGATAAGCTCCAAGCCCCATCTCGCGCCGCCTGCCATGCGTTGTAATTCGCAGCACCCATTGCGCGCCGCCATCTTCTCTCTTGACCAGCCAAAGGCCACCGCCATCCGCGTACTTGCCGACGCTGGCGCTTTTCACTGCGGACGCACTCAATCGGTTTATCGCGCGGCTCACTTCGATCCCCCTCTCTATCCCCCTCGACATATGGTATGCCATGGCGCGTTGTGAAGTACGGTGGAACGGCTACTTCAATAAAAATCAGTATTTTATCTAAGTTAAGGGGCACATTGGCACAACAAGATATAGGGCTTAGACGCCGTGTGGGGGCACCATCTCTTCAGCCAATATCCGTTCAGGCGCCTGCTTCCGGCGCGCATTTCGTCAGTGGCCATATTGCGTCGATGTCGGCGTTGGGGCCGAAGGCCACGCCATCTGCCCCGCTGATTAGGCCCTATCAAATCATGCCTTCCGAAGTCTGAACTTTACCCAATCGGGAATCGACCACAGAGTTCGGTTGCGCGAGATGAGCCGAAAGGAACCCAAACATGAAGGACGCCGCAACAGAACTCAGGGAGAATGTCGCAGTGGCCTTTGAACGGGCCCGCGCGATGCCGCCCTCCGTCTATACATCCGAGGATTTTCTCCGGCGCGAGCTGGACAATATCTTCGCAAAGGACTGGTTTTGCGTCGGGCGGGCGAGTGCGCTGGCCGCGCCCGGCGATTACGTCACGCTGGAGCTTGCCGGGCAGCCGATCATCGTGTTGCGGGATGCTGCCGGTGCTCTCAAGGCGATGTCCAACGTCTGCCGCCACCGGATGTCCACCCTGCTGGAAGGCAGCGGCAACACGCGCAGCATCGTCTGCCCCTATCATGCCTGGACCTATAACCTCGACGGCTCCCTGCGCGGCGCACCTGCGATGACCCGCAACGCCGGTTTCTGCAAATCCGATTATCAATTGCCTGACATCCGCTGCCAGGAATGGCTCGGCTGGGTATTTGTCACGCTGAACGCCCAGGCACCCGATGTCGCGGTGCAATTGGCCAAGGTCGAAGAGCTGGTCGGCGATTACAACATGTCCGCCTATACCCAGACCTTCTTCGAGACCCACCGCTGGAACACCAATTGGAAGGTATTGGCCGAGAATTTCATGGAAAGCTATCATCTGCCGGTCTGTCATGCGGGCACCATCGGCGGGCTTTCGAAACTGAACGAGATGATCTGTCCGCCCGGCGAAGATGCCTTCAACTACCACACGATTCTGAAGGATGAATCCCTGCGCATCGCCATGGCCCACCCGTCCAATACGCGGATGCAAGGCGAACGGCGGCGCACCACCTATCTGCTGGCGATCTACCCCAGCCTGCTGATCACCCTCACGCCAGGATATTTCTGGTACCTTACGCTGCATCCTGACGGGGTCGATCATGTGCAGATCGGATTTGGCGGCGGCATGTCGGATGATTATGCCGGTGACCCGGATGCGCAGGCCAATTTCGAAGAGCTCAAGGCCTTGCTCGATGACGTGAATGTCGAGGACAGGGGCTGCACCGAAAAGGTCTACAAGGGATTGTCCTCCGACGGCGCGACACCCGGACATTTGTCGCATCTGGAACGGCCGAATTACGATTTTGCCCATTACATAAACGGGCGCATTCAGAATCCCGACGGCTAGGAGAGCGACATGGCTCAATCCCGGCACCGCAAGTTCGCCTGCTCAGGGCCGATCCGGTGCGACCGGCACGAAATTCGACTGGCGGCGAGTAACGCCACCGGATCCGTCCACAGACCCCATCCTGAAGCCCCGGTGCATCACGCGTAGAAGGCGCGAGGCAGCACCATTGCACGGAGTTCCGAGAGATGAACGAGCAGGTTACACGGACCCATTTCAAAGCTGCGCGTGTCGACGAAATGCGCGAAGCCCTGGAGGATTGCGCCGCGGCTCCTGCCGAAGCGCCGCGCGGTTTGCCGGGGCATTTCTACAATGATCCGGCCTTTTTTGAGCATGAAAGCAACACCGTCCTGCACCGGGGCTGGCATTGCGTCGGGCGCGTCGATGAATTTGCCGAACCGGGCGATTACCTGACGCTGAACCTGCTGGGTGAACCGTTGATCGTGGTCCGCGATGGCGACGGGATAAAGGCCCTGTCCAACGTATGCCGTCACCGCGGCATGCCGCTCGCGGCGGGGCACGGCAATGCGAAACGCTTCGTCTGCCGCTATCACGCCTGGACCTATGGCACGGACGGGGCATTGCTGCGCGCGCCGCGCATGAAGAACCAGGGTTTCGATCCCAAGAACTGCAGGCTCGCCACCTTCCCCTGCGTCCAGCGGTTCGGCTTCGTCTATGTCTCCCTGTCGCAGGACGCGCCGGATATCGACGTGGAACTGGCGGGACTCAAAGACGTCATCGACAGATACGAGCCCGAAGAATATCACATCGTGCACAGCGCCAGCGAGATATGGCAGTGCAACTGGAAGGCGCTGGTCGAGAATTTCATGGAAGGGTATCACCTTTCCGTCGTCCATCCGCAGACCCTGCACGGCTACACGCCGACGGGTCTGAGCCGCAAAGGACCGAATGGCGCGGGCTTCACCAGCTATTTCGCCAATTACCCCGACAATATCCCGCCTCGCGGCGAGGGTGCGCCGGGGCTCGATGCCGAGGCCCGGCACCGCTCGACGCTCTTTGCCGCCTTCCCCTGCCAGGTGGTCAGCGTCGCGGCCTCGCTTCTGGTCTCGCTGAGCATCCGGCCGCTGACGGCTACCTCCATTGAGGTGCGCTGGACCATGTCGGCCTATCCCGGCAGCCTCGACGGGGACACGATCGATCAACGCATCGCCCTGTGGGAAAGCGTGAATCTAGAGGATCGCGAGAAGCTGGAAGCGATGCAGACGGCCTTGGGGTCCGTCCATGCGACGGGCGGGCCGCTGGCCGAGGATGACTATGAAGGCACAGTCCGCGATTTTCTGATCTGGCTGGCAAGGCAGGACGCCGAGGCGCATGGAACGGCTTGATCTGGACGCAAAGGCGGGCGATGGAACTCCATGGCTCTACGTTTCACCTTTCGCCAGCTGGAATACCTCGTCGCGGTCGGCGATGCCGGAACCATTGCGCAGGCCGCGCATCAGCTGAATGTCTCGTCCCCGTCGATCTCTACCGCGATCGCCCAGCTTGAGACCCAGCTCGGCATCCAGCTGTTCGTGCGGCATCACGCGCAGGGGCTTTCGCTCACCCCCGGGGGACGGCGTGTTTTCAACGAAGCCAAGCGCATCATGGGCGACGCGGCCGCGCTGAGCACAATTTCCGAGGACGTCGCGACGCGCCCCGGGGGCCCGCTGGCCGTCGGCGCCCTGTCGACGATCGCGCCCCTGCTCAGCGCCCGGTTTCGCAGATCCTTCGAGAAAAGCTATCCGATGGCGGACGTGACGCTGTTCTCCGGCAATCAGGTCGCGCTGTTCCAGAAGCTGGCCCGCGCCGAGATCGATGTCGCGATCACCTATGACATGGAGATTGCACAGGATATCCATTTCGAGGGGCTCGTGTCGCTCCCCCCTTGGGTGATGCTGCATCCGGAGCATCCGATGGCGCGGCAGGATGACGTGTCCCTGCGCGAGATCGCCGGGGAGCCGCTCGTGCTGCTCGACCTGCCGCTGAGCCGCGAGTATTTCCTGTCGACCTTCCGCAGCCTCGGCGTCACGCCCACCATCGCCGATCGGGCCCATGACCTTTCCGAGGTGCGCAGTCTGGTGGCGAACGGCTTCGGCTACAGCCTGCTCAACATCGGCACCGACATCGCCTTTGCCCCCGACGGGCAGCCGCTGGCCATTCGCCCGATACGCGAGGCGGTGGCCCCGGTCACGCTGGGCCTTGCCACCAAGCAGGTTGCCGCCCAATCCGCCATCCTGCGCGCATTCTTCGAACATGTAGGCGCCGAGGTGACGGCCCATGGCCTGCCCGCGACCAGGACCGCCGGTTGCGTCGTTTCAGCCGGGGCCGAACCCCTCCGGCAGACCCCGTCCTAGCGCCGCGCCGGGCCCGGCAGCGGGGCATCGTGCTCCACTGTTCGCGCCGGACCGGCCCCTGCGCCGCGACCCCGTGAAGGGATCATCCCCCGGCCCGCCGCGATCATCGTGGCAGGCCGGGGCCATGGGATCAGGCGCGATCGGTCCAGCGATCGGCGAAGTCGAAAGCCTTGGTATAGCCAAACAGCGCCGCCGAGCCGCCGGTATGCAGGAACACCACGCGCTCATCCTTCCTGAAATGCCCCTTGCGGATCAGATCGATCAGACCGGCAGCCCCCTTGGCCGAATAGACCGGATCGAGCAGGATGCTCTCCAGCTCGGCAAACATCCGGATCGCCTCGAGCCCGCTGTCGGTCGGGATGCCATAGCCCTCGCCCACGTAATCGGTATTGGCCACCACGTCCCCGCGCGCGACCACACCGCTGCAACCGAGCTTGTCGGCCGTGGCGCTGGCCAGTTTGAACACATTGGCCTCCTGCGCCTCCTTCGGGGCACGCACGCCGATGCCGAGCAGCGGGATCTGCGCGTTCATCGCCTTCAACCCCACGATCAACCCGGCCTGCGTTCCCGCACTCCCGGTCGCGTGCACGATATGGTCGATCTTCGTGCCGCTGTTGTTGACCTGCGAGAGCATTTCGAACGCGCAATTGACATAGCCCAGCGCCCCGGTCGGATTCGAGCCGCCGCCCGGGATGGTATAGACCTTGCGCCCGTCGGCGCGCATCTGCTCCGCCACCTTTTCCATCTCGGCATTCATATCCATGCCACCGGGGCGCATCTCGGTCGTGGCACCATGCAGATGATCCAGCAACACGTTGCCGTTGTTGTTGTAATTGGTATCATCCGAGCCGGTACGGTCTTCGAGCAGGATATGGCATTTCAGCCCCAGTTTCGCCGCGAATGCCGCGGTCTGGCGGGCGTGGTTCGACTGGGTGGCGCCCTGGGTCACTACCATGTCGGCGCCTTCGAGCTCTGCCTCGGCCATCAGGAATTCGAGCTTGCGGGTCTTGTTGCCGCCGGTGCTGAGCCCGGTGCAATCGTCGCGCTTGATCCAGATTTCCGGCCCGCCGAGTTCCTTGGTCAGGCGGTCCATCCGTTCGAGCGGCGTGGGAAGATGGGCGATGAAGCGGCGGGGGAAGCGGGCGAGATGCATGTGTCGATCCTCAAATTGTCCTGTGGGTCATTTACACCGACTTGACCGCGATTGATAATGCGTAATTGGCTGCATATCGTGCAAGATGTGCAAGTTAGGAGGGCGGCAATGCGGCTTGAATGGATCGAGGACATCCTTGCGGTGATCGACGCAGGCTCACTCGCACGCGCCGCGGAACGCCGCTTCGTGACGCAATCCGCCTTCACCCGCCGCATTCGCATGATCGAGGAGCACATCGGCGCCGAGCTTTTTGACCGCAACCGCAAGCCGATCGAGGTCCTGCCCGCGGTCCGGTCCCTGGAGCAGGAATTGCGCGAGACGGCAGCGCGGCTTGTCGGCCTGCGGTCGCGGTTGCTGAACGCATCGGGCAGCCCGGGCAGCGCCGTGGCCTTCGCCTGCCAGCACGCGATCACCGACACGATATCGCCACGCATCGTCGCGGCGCTGACCCGGAAGGACGGGCTCTCGGTGCGCGTGCGCTCGGGCAACCGCGATGAATGTCTGATGATGCTGCTCTCAGGTGACGTGGATTTCGCGCTGATGTACGAAGCTCCCGGCCTGCGTTCCGCCGCCATACCCCGCGCCTTTGAAAGCGTCACGCTGGATTCCGAACTGCTGGTTCCCGTCTGCACAGCGGATCTGCGCGACTTGGCCCGGGGCCCGGCCCTCCCCATCGTCAGCTATCCCGCCGACGTCTTCCTCGGGCGGGTCTTTTCCCTCACCCTCGCGCCTCGCCTGCCTGCCGGGGTGACCACGCAATCGCGCGCCGAAACCGCCCTGACACTGGCTGCCTATCGCTATGCGCTCAACGGGATCGGCATCGCGTGGCTGCCCCTGACGCTGGTGCGGGGCGCGCTGGATACGGGCGCGCTGCTTCGGCTCGACGAAACCCTGCCCGCGGGCGCGCTGGATCTGGTGATGGTCTGGCTGCCCGAACCGAAACGCCCCGAGATCGGACAGATCCGACAGGAGCTGTTGAACCGTCTTTACCCCGATGCAGGTTCAGAGCGCCTCCCAGACTGTCCTGCCGACGCGGTCGAGCCGATCGACCGAACAGAACAGGGATAGGGACAGCGTCGCCTGCCATTCGACGCCGCCGACCTGCACGAGCTGCCCCTGTTCGATTTCCTTTGCGACCGACCCTTCGGGCAACCAGGCGACTCCGCTGCCCGCCAACGTGCGCCGCTTGAGCGCTTCGGCCAGCGCATCCATGTAGCACAGGGCCAGCGGCGGCTTGCGCGCGCCGATCGTCTGATCGACCACCGTTCCGAGGAAACTGGCCGGATCATAGCTGAGGTAGGGGATCTCCGCGCCCCCCTCGGCCGACAGATCCCACCCCCCTTCCCGCGCAGCGCGGGTCTCGGCCACGGGAAGCATCTGCTCGGTGCCGATGTCCTTGCGCTCGAACTGCCGCTCATCGAAAACCGGCATCACGTCCCTGTGGCGATAATAAAGCAGGAAGTCGCAGGCCCCGTCCTGCAAAAGCTGGCAGCAGGTGCGCAGGTTGTCGGAATAGACCCGCACCCGCAGACCGGGGATATCGTCTTCCAGCTCGGCAATCCGGGCCGACAGGTAGTTGACCGAAATCGTGTGCAATACCGCGAAACGCTGGAACGCAGTCGTCCCGCGCTCCTGCGCCCGTATGGTCTGGCGAATGTCGGTCAGGTTCATGATCGTCTCGCGCGCGACCGGCAGGAACTGGACCCCGGCATCCGAGAGCTGCACCGGATAGGTCGAGCGTTTGACCAGCGGCGCCCCCAGCCAGTTCTCGAGCGACTTGATGCGGCGGCTGAACGCCGACTGGGTGATGTTGCGCTCTTCTGCCGCGCGGGTGAAATTCAGGGTCCGACCCAGACAGACGAAATCCTGCAACCAGTTCAGATCCATGTCAAAGCACCGTCAAATTCAATTAAAGACCACAGGTTAACCAAACCATTCCGATCTTGCATCATTCAATTCCATGTTTGAATTGGCAGTGTCCCCGATCCATCGCTTACTTTCGGAAAATTAATTGGCCCGGATTAGGAGCCGGATCTGATCACGACACACGGACGTGCCACGTCAGACGGCACGCCGAGATCGCGCTGCGATCGCACAACAGAGAGAGGGAAAAGATATGACAAAAACCAATCTGACCATGACCGCCATGGCAATGGCGCTCGCCGCCGTCGGCACGGCCCATGCGGAAACGACGATCCGCCTGTCGACCTATGTGAATGAGTCCGACGTGCGCTATCAGGGGTTCCAGCATTTCGCCGAGCTCGTCAGCGAGAAGACCGACGGCAGCGTCAAGGTGGACATCTTCCCGTCCTCGACCCTGCACGGCTGGTCCGAAGGCGTCGACGCGCTGCAGGGTGGCGTGTCCGATATCAGCTGGATCAACGCGGACAACCGCCTGCCTTGCTATGTGGTCACCTCGCTCTATCCGGCCAATGTCAATCTCGAGCAGCAACCGACGCTCGACGCGGCCTATGCCGATCTGATCCGCGCGGAAGCCGCGGATGTGGGGCTCGTGCCGCTGCTCAACTCGAATTACTCCTACGATCAGGAATGGTGGTTCGACAGCGATATCGAGGATCTCGGCAAGCTCGACGGCAAGCTTGTGCGCTCGATCGGGCCCCTGGTCAGCATGATGATCGAGACCTGGGGCGGGCAGCCGGTCTTCATCGCGCCCAAGGAAGTCTATCAATCCGCCGAGCGCGGTGTCGTGGATGGCATCAACATGGGGGTCGCGACCTACAGCTCTTGGAAGCTCTGGTCCGTGATGCCGCAGATGATCAACGCCAACCTGTTCTATGGCAACATCATCTACATGATGAACAAGTCCAAGTTCGACGGTCTGACGCAAGAGGAACAGACCGCCCTCAACGAGGCCGCCGCAGAGACCGAAGCCTGGCTCCAGCCCCTCTATGAGCAATGGGTCGATGAACAGGTCGCGACCGCCATCGAGGCAGGCGGCACCGAGGTCAACCTGTCCTCCGAAAAGACCGCCGAGCTGATCGACAGTGTCTCGGAACAATGGACCGCCAAGGTCGATGAGGCCTGCGGCGCCGACAGGGCCGCGAAGTTCCGCGATCTGATGGCCGCCCACACCAATTGATCCTGCGATTGCCCGCCTCCCGCGGCGGGCAATCCCTCCCTCCCAGAGCAAGCGAGGTACGCCATGACCGATCCGCTGGATCGCCTGATCTCCGCCGTCGAGCGCTTCGTCATATGGATCGCCGGTGCCGGGGCGGTGATCGTCCTGATCCAGATGGTCTGGATCTCCTACGGCGTATTCGTGCGCTATGCGCTCGGCGCGCCTGACCGGATGGTGACCGAAGCCACCGCGCTGCTGCTGTTTCCCGTCGCCTTCGCCGGACTGGCCTTCGCCCTGCGCGAGGATGCGTTTCCGAAGGTCACGATGGCCACGGATCTCCTGCCCGCCCACGCGCGCAAAGCGATCACGATTCTCAACTATCTGCTGATGCTGGGGGTCGGCGGGTTCTTCTCCTATGCCGGGGTGAGTGCCACGATCCGCTCCTTCAACTCGGGCGCCGCCTCCGAAATCCTGCATTGGCCGCGCTACCTGTTCTGGGCTCCGGGCGCCCTGGCGCTCCTTCTCTTCACCTTCTACGCCTTCCTGCAGCTGATCAGACTGATCCGCACGCCAGCCGAATAAGGAACCTCGCCATGGAATGGTATACCGTCGGGCTGGGCCTGCTCGGGCTGTTGATGCTCTTCATCGTCATCGGCCTGCCGATCCCCTTCGCCCTCGCCGCCGCCTCGCTGCCCTTCCTGTGGAACATCCAGGGGTTTTCGACCTCGGTCGTTTCCTCCGAACTCAAGCTCTGGGGCGTGTGGATCGACTATATCCTGCTCGCCGTGCCGCTCTTCGTGTTTCTCGGGGAGTTGATAGGAAAGTCCAATATCGGCCCCAATCTCTATCAATTCCTGCATCAGGGCGTGCGCATCAGGGGGTCGGCGGCCTATGGCTCCATCGGCGCGAGCGCGGGGTTCGGGGCGGTCTGCGGCTCCTCCATGGTCGGTGCGCTGACCATCGGCGGCGTCGCCCTGCCCGAGATGCTGCGGCTCGGCTACGGCAAACGCCTGTCGAGCGGCGTGCTGGCCGCCGGGGGCACCCTGTCGGTGCTGATCCCGCCGAGCCTGATCCTGCTGTTCTACGGCATCGTCGCGGACCAGAGCATCGGCGACCTGTTCATCGCAGGCGTCATCCCCGGACTGATCCTCGTCTCCAGTTTCGTCGTCATCGTGCTGATCTGGGGGATCCTCAGGCCGCAGGACATTCCCGGTCAGGAGGATGCGCAGAAGATGCCGATGCTGATGATCCTCGGCACCGTCGGCCCCGTGGTCCTGATCGGTCTGGTGATCACCGTCGCGATCTATGCCGGTATCGCCACCCCCACCGAAGCCGCGGCGGTCGCGGCGCTGCTGACCGTGGTGCTCGCCTTCGGGGTCGGCGGGCTGACATGGCGGGGTTTCGTGGCGTCGATCTTCGCCACCATGCGCACCATGGGCTATCTCGGTCTGCTGCTGTCGGCCGGGGTGCTGTTCGGCTTCGTGCTGACCTATTACCGCGTGCCCCAGCAGTTCACCGAACTGTTCCTCTCCTTCGATCTGTCGCCCTACACGGTGCTCGCCATCGTGCTGATCTTCTACATCATCCTCGGCATGTTCCTCGAGCCGGTCTCGATGACCTTCATCACGCTGCCGACGATCTACCCGCTGATGAGCGCCGCTGGCTTTGACCTGATCTGGTTCGGCGTCGTCTACACGATCACCATGGAGATCGCCGTGCTGACACCGCCCGTGGGGCTCAACCTCTATGTTATACAGGCGATCAGTCGGGAGCGGCTGACCATCGGAGACGTCATCATGGGCTGCCTGCCCTTCATCGGCGCGATGATCCTGCTGATCGCGATCCTGATCTTCGCGCCGCAGACCGCCCTCTGGCTGCCCGAGCAGATGCGCTGATGTCCGCGCTCCTGTCCCACCGCCGCGCCGGAAGCGGTCCCGTGCTCGTCCTCGTTCATGGCTATCTCGGCGGCGCCACGCAATGGCAGGCGGAGATCGCCCGCTACAGCGCGCATTACGACGTGATCGCGCCGGATCTGCCCGGCTTCGGCGCGGCCTCCGATCACCCCGGATGCGACCGGATCGACGGTTTCGCCGAGGCCGTGATCGGCCTGCTGGATCGGCTGGGCATCGACCGGTTCACCCTGCTCGGCCATTCGATGGGCGGCATGATCGCCCAGGAAATGGCAGCCCGACACGCCGCGCGGGTGCAGCGGCTGGTCCTCTACGGCACCGGCCCGCTCGGCGCCATGCCCGACCGGTTCGAGCCCATCGACGTTTCGCGCCAGCGGCTGGCGGATGACGGTGTCGCCCAGACGGCGCAGCGCATCGGCGCGACGTGGTTTCTCAAGGGGGAGGATGCCCCCGGCTATCCGACAATCTGTCAGATCGGCGCACAGGCGAGCCTGCAGGCCGCCAGCGCGGCGCTCGACGCCATGGCCCATTGGGACGGCCGCCCGGCCCTCGCGCTGCTGACCATGCCGACATTGGTCGTCTGGGGCGATTCCGACCGCTCCTATCGCTGGCTCCAGGTGGAGTCGCTCTGGCGCAACCTGCCGACGGGCGAGCTGGCCGTGATCCCCGGCGCGGCCCATGCCGCACATCTGGAGAAACCCGCGCTGTTCCACGCGATCCTCGACGGGTTTCTCGCCGAACCGTCGGAGACCCGGGACATCGGGTAGGCAGCAGCAGCGCCGGGAAGTCGGCAGCGGCCCGTCCGGTTTGGCGCGCTTCTACGGGGACAATTCCCTGTCCACCCGGCGCGCGCTCCCCCACAGCGGAACAAAATCTTCTCGCGGAGGTTGGGTACAAAGCGGCGTCTTTGCGGGCTGCGGCGTTTTCCGCTTGGCCTTTCGCACGCCGCTTCAGCACGAACCACAGCAGGAGGCTTCCCGATGAGAGAAATCACACGCCGCAATTTGCTCGGCATGATCGGCACGGCCGCGGGCAGTACCGCGATGTATCATGCGATGACCGCGATGGGCCATGCCGCGCCGTCCGACTACAGCGGACCGATCGAGCTCGATGGCGACCCGCAGGGCGCCAAGGTGCTGATCCTCGGGGCCGGGCTCGCCGGTTTGACCGCCGCTTACGAGATGCGCGCCGCGGGCTACGAGGTCGAGCTGCTCGAATACCGCGAGAAGGCCGGTGGCCGCTGCTGGACCCTGCGTTCGGGCGACAGTTATACCGAGCTTGGCGGGGCGACGCAGCAGGTCGATTTCGCCGAAGGCAATTACATCAACCCCGGCCCCTGGCGGCTGCCGCATCACCATTACGCGGTGCTCGATTACTGCCGCCGCCTCAAGGTGCCGCTCGAACCCTTCATCCAGCTCAATTACAGTTCCTTCCTGCATCGTTCGGACGCCTACGGCGGCAAGCCCCAGCGCCTGCGCGAGATAAAGTCCGATTACCGCGGCCATGTTTCCGAATTGCTCGCCAAGGCGGTCGATCAGGGCAAGCTCGACGAGGCGGTGAGCGCCGAGGACCGCGAGTTGCTGATCGAGAGCCTGCGCAGTTTCGGCGTCCTCAACGAGCAGAACGAATATGCCAAGAGCCTCGAGACCAGTGATTACCGCGGTTTCGCGAAGCTGCCCGGCGGCGGTGTCGATGCGGCACCCGAAGCCTCCGACCTGCTCGATCCGCAGGAAGTGCTGCAATCGCGGCTCTGGGAATATCTTGCCACGCATGAGACGATCGACCATCAGGCGCCGATGTTCCAGCCGGTCGGTGGCATGGACGCGATCGCCATGGGATTCGAACGCGAGGTCGGCGATTTGATCACCTACAACGCCAAGGTCGTGGCGCTGCAGCAGGACGAGAACGGCGTGACGGTCACCTGGGAGGATGCCACGGGCGGTGGCGGCGGTCAGCAGACCAGCACCGCGGATTACTGCATCTGCACCATCCCCTTCTCGATCCTCAGCCAGATCGACCACAACCTGTCGGGGGGTCTTTCCGACGCCATCAGCTCGATGCCCTATAACGGCTCGACCAAATGGGGGCTCGAGTTCAAACGCCGCTTCTGGGAGCAGGATGACCATATCTACGGGGGGATCAGCTATACCGATCAGGCGATCGGGCAGATCAGCTATCCCTCGACGGGCTATTTCTCCGACGGTCCCGGCGTGCTGCTCGGCGGCTATACTTGGCGGGGTGAAAATTCCTACAAGTTCAACGCGATGCAGCCCGAGGAACGGCTTGAATGGGCGCTGCGGCAGGGCGAGAAGATCCATCCGCAATATCGCGAGGAGTTCAAGACCGGGGTCAGCGTCGCCTGGCACAAGGTGCCTTGGGTGCTCGGCTGTTCGGGGATCTGGGAGAACCGCGACAATTACGAGGAAGCGGTCAAGATCGACAACCGCGTCGTCTGCGCCGGGGAGCATCTCTCCTACCTGCCCGCCTGGCAGGAAGGCGCGATCCTGTCCTCGCTCGACGCGATCTCGCGTCTCCATGACAAAATCATCAACGGGTGAAGCAATGCGACATACCTTAATCACAGCCCTCATCCTGGGCGCGATGAGCGCCCTGCCCCTGCAGGCCCAGAGCAGCGACCAGAACGGGGAAACCGACACACCGCAAGCCACGCAGGACGCGCAGACGGACGACAGTACCGGGGCCGCGCAGACCGGCGAAAACGCTCCTGCGGAGGAGGCGCGGCCGAAGGAAGCCGAGATCACCGCCATGGCCGATGGCGGCCCCGAATGGACCGCCGAATATGTCAGCGAGGACGGCGAGCAGCTCTACCAGACGCTTTGCGCGGGATGTCACATGCCTGACGGTTCGGGCGCGGAGGGTGCCGGACAATATCCGGCGCTGAGCGGCAATCCAAATCTCGAATATTCGGGCTATGCGACCTATCTCATCGTCAACGGTCAGGCAGGGATGCCCAGCCTCGGACATTTCCTCGACGACACCCAGGTGGTTGCGATCACCGATTACATCCAGACCAATCTCGGCAACGACTACGAAACAGACGGCACGGTCGAGGCGGTGGCAGATGCCCGTCCAGCCGATCCGGCAGACCAAAATACGGAGGAACACGAATGATCCAGAAAACTCTCGCCCCGCTCGCCACCGCGCTGATCCTGACCACGGGCACAGCCTTCGCACAGGGCTCGGAAGTGGTGCGCCATCCACTCCCGGATTCCGACTTCCCGATCCTGCAGGCAGTCGAGGTGCCCGCGGATGCAACCTTGGTCTATCTCAGCGGCACGGTGCCGGAAGTGGCCGATGACACCGCCGCGGAAGACGCGCCCGAACGGTTCGGCGATACCGCGACCCAGACCGTCAGCGTATTTGACTCGATCGAGAAGAAACTGACGGCGCTCGACCTCGACATGGGCGACGTCATCAAAATGCAGGTCTATCTGGTGGCGCCCGAGGGCAGCGACGCGATGGATTTCAAGGGCTTCATGGAAGGCTATACCCAGTATTTCGGCACCGAGGAACAGCCTGAGCTGCCGACCCGCTCGGTCTTCGCCGTGGCCGGGCTTGCCAACCCATCCTGGCTGGTCGAGATCGAGGTCGTCGCGGTACGCCCCGGTTCCTGATCCCTGACGAATTGCCGTTTGAGAAAGCCCCGCTGTTCTGCCGCGGGGCTTTCCCGTATCTGATCGGCCTCTCAGACCTTGAGCCGGTCCACGATGCTCTGCGCTGTCACCGTGCCGATCACCGCGCCGTCTTGGCTCACGTCAAGCGCCGCCCCCTCGCCTTCGAGCTGCGCGATCAGCTCGCGCACCGGGGTCTCCGGTGCCACCGGCGCGCCGTTCCCGAAGCCCGCCGGTCCCATCACATCGCGCGCGGTCAGCACG
The DNA here is from genome assembly GCF_042685005.1 of Sulfitobacter aestuarii. Lineage (NCBI taxonomy): Bacteria > Pseudomonadati > Pseudomonadota > Alphaproteobacteria > Rhodobacterales > Roseobacteraceae > Sulfitobacter > Sulfitobacter aestuarii. Next base: position 174,421 of record NZ_JBHUMP010000007.1, read on the forward strand.
CCGAGCGGGTTCATGTTGGCGACGAAATCCGCGACGTAATCCGAAGCCGGGTTGGAGAAGATCTCACGCGGGGTGCCGCATTGCACGATCCGCCCGCCCTCCATGATCGCGATCCGCCCGCCGAGCTTGAACGCCTCGTCAAGGTCATGGCTGACGAAGATGATCGTGCGTTTCAGCTCGCGCTGCAGGTCGAGCAGCTCGTCCTGGAGGCGGGTGCGAATGAGCGGATCGAGTGCCGAAAACGGCTCGTCCATCAGCAGGATCGGCGCCTCGGTGACAAAGGCGCGGGCAAGGCCGACGCGCTGCTGCATCCCGCCCGAGAGCTCGCCGACCTTCCGATCGGCCCAGTCGCTGAGACCCACCAGCTTGAGCTGGCGATCCGCACGCTCGATCCGCTCGGCGCGCCCGACCCCGGACAGCTCCAGCCCCAGCGCCACATTCTCGCGCACCGTGCGCCAGGGCAGAAGGCCAAATTGCTGGAACACCATCGACACCCGGTTCTGCCGGATATGGCGCAGCACCTTGGCATCGGCCTCGGTGACATTGATCATGCCCTCGCCGCCATCGACCCGCACCTGCCCGCGCGCCACCGGATTGAGCGCATTGACCGCGCGCAGCAGCGTCGACTTGCCCGAACCCGACAGCCCCATCAGCACCACGATCTCGCCGGTGGCGACCGAAAGCGCGCAATCGTGCACGCCCAGCACCTGCCCGGTCTGTTCCTGGATGTCGGCGCGGCTTTTGCCCGCGTCCATCAGCGGCAGCGCCTGTTCGGGCTTGTCGCCGAAGACGATATTGACCTGATCGAATTCTACCGCATTGCTCATTTCGTCACCCGCAACATCCGGTCGAGCATGATCGCCACCACGACAATGATCAGCCCCGATTCAAACCCCAGCCCGGTATTGACCTGATTGAGCGCGCGCACCACCGGCACGCCGAGCCCGTCCGCCCCGACCAGCGCGGCGATCACCACCATCGACAGCGACAGCATGATCGTCTGGTTGAGCCCGGTCATGATCTGCGGCAGCGCATAGGGCAGCTCGATCTTCCACAGGGTCTGGCGCGGCCGTGCGCCGAAGGCCTGCGCCGCTTCGAGCAGCGCCTTGGGGGTGGAGGAAATGCCAAGCTGCGTCAGCCGGATCGGCGCGGGCAGCACGAAAATCACCGTGGCGATCAGCCCCGGCACCATGCCGATGCCAAAGAACACGATGGCCGGAATGAGATAAACGAAGGTCGGCAATGTCTGCATCAGGTCCAGCACCGGCGCCATGAACCGATAGAGCCCCGGCCGATGCGCCGCGGCAATGCCAATGGGCACGCCGACCCCCATGCAGACCACGCAGGCCGACAGGACCAGCGTCAGGCTCTCGGTGGTCTCTTCCCAATAACCCTGGTTGAGAATGAACAGGAAACCCAGCACCACGAAAAGCGTCGTCTTCCAATTGCGCTGGATCGCCCAGGTCAGCGCCGCGAAAGCGGCCACAATCACCAGCTCATGCGGCGTCTGCAGCACCCAGAGGATCGCGTCGATCAGATGCTCCATCGCCAGCGCCAGCCCGTCAAAGAGGAATTCCCCCTGGATCTGCAGCCAGTCGAAGGCGGATTCGGCGGCCCTGCCGATCGGTATCTTGTTGTCGGTCAGCCAGTCCATTCAGACCTCATTTCATAGTGTCGGGAAAGGGGCGCGCAGGTCTTTGCCCGGCCCGCCACCGGGACGGGTCGGGAAGGCCTGCGCTATGGGGGGCTTACTTCAGCGCCGCCTTGGCAGCGGCGAGCGCCTCGTCTCCGTCCTTGGTGGTAACACCGTCAAGCCAGCCGTCGAGCACCTCGGGGTTGGCCTGCAGCCATTCGCGCGCGGCCGCTTCGGGCTTTTGCCCGCCATCGAGGATCTTGCCCATGATCTCGTTTTCCATGGCCAGGGTGAATTCCAGATTGTTGAGCAGCTTACCGAGGTTCGGACATTCCTCGACGAACCCCTTGCGCGTGTTGGTATGCACCGTCGCGCCACCCAGGTCGGGGCCGAAGAAGTCATCGCCGCCCTCCAGGTAGGTCAGCTCGAAATTCGCGTTCATCGGATGCGGTTCCCAGCCGAGGAAGACCACCGGATCGCCCTTGCGGTCGGCCCGCGCCACCTGCGCCAGCATCCCCTGTTCGGAGCTTTCCACCACTTCGAAATCACCGAGCTCGAAGGCATTGTCGTCGATCATCGACTGGATCAGCCGGTTGCCGTCATTGCCCGGCTCGATGCCGTAGATCTTGCCGTCCAGCGCCTCCTGCTGTTCCGCGATCGAGGCGAAATCGGTGATGCCGAGATCGGCCGCCGCCTTGTTCACCGCCAGCGTGTATTTCGCGCCTTCCAGATTGGCCCGCACGGTCTCGACACTGCCGTCCTCGCGATAGGGCGCGATATCGGCCTCCATCGTCGGCATCCAGTTGCCGAGGAAAACGTCGATATCGCCCTTGGCCATCGAGGTATAGGTCACCGGCACCGACAGGATCTTGGTCTCCGTCTCATAGCCGAGCGCCTGCAGCAGGACGCTGGCGGTGGCGGTAGTGGCGGTGATGTCGGTCCAGCCCACGTCGGAGAAAGTGACTTCGTCACATTCCGCGGCGGCGAGCGGGGTGACAAGGCTCAGGGCAAGCGCCGAGCTGGCGAGCAGTTTCTTCATGGCAGAGGGTCTCCCTAGATTTTTATTGATTGACTGGACAATAAAAAAACATTTGCCCGGTCATTGCAACAGGATTGATCGCCCCGCCGGAGACTGCGGTCGCGGGTCGATGCGGATGACGGCGCGACACCAAGGCGATACCGACGCCATGCCGACCGCGCCGCGGCTCCGGACGGGCGCCGAACCAGTTAGCGCACTCGCGACCTTTTGACAGGGGGAGGCGGTGTTTTCAATCTGTTAAGCGGATGCTACGCTGAAGCGACTCCTGAGCCTAGCAGAAAGGCGCACCATGTCCCTCGCCCCCGCCCCCCGCGTCACCGCCGCATCTTATGTGAAATGCACCAATTGCGAGATCCGCGAACGCGCGGTCTGCGCCACCTGCGACGCCGACGAGCTGCGCCAGCTCGAGGAAATCAAGTATTACCGCAGCTTCGACGCCGGACAGCCGATCATGTTCGAAGGTGACGAGATGCATTTCGTTGCTTCCGTCGTCACCGGTGCCGCGACCCTGTCGCGGACCCTGCCGGACGGGCGAATCCAGATGCTCGGGCTGCTTCTGCCGTCGGATTTCATCGGCCGCCCGGGGCGCGATCTCGTGGCCTATGACGTCACGGCACTGCGCGATGTCACGCTCTGCTGCTTCCGCCGCAAACCTTTCGAGGCAATGCTCGCCCGCACACCGCATCTCAACGCCCGGTTGCTCGACATGTCGCTTGACGAGCTCGACGTGGCGCGCGAATGGATGCTGCTGCTGGGGCGCAAGACCGCGCGGGAGAAGATCACCTGCCTGCTGACCCTGGTCGCGCGCCGCAAGGCCGCCCTGCAGCGGCGCAAGCTGGCTGACGGGCTGACCTTCGAGATCCCGATGTCGCGCGAGGCGATGGCCAATTACCTCGGCCTCACGATCGAGACGGTCAGCCGCCAGATCTCCGCCCTGCGCAAGGAAAAGATACTGGAATTACAGGGCACAAGGCGCATCACCCTGCTAGACCTGACCCGGCTCGCCGCGCAAACCGGCGACGGTATCGACATTGCGCTGAGCGCCTGAGACCGCCGCAATCCGCCCGCTCAATGGGCCAGCAACACCGGCAGCTCGGCCTCCTCCAGCATCGCCCGGGTGGTGCCGCCGAACAGCGCCTGACGCAGCCGCGCATGACCATAGGCCCCCATGACGATCATCTCGCAGCCGGTCTCCCGCGCCCGGGTCGAGAGGGTCTGGGCAATGCTGCCGCCGCTGCGGGTCAGTACAGAAATCTCCGCGCGCACCCCGTGACGGCTGAGGAACCGTGCGAGGTCGCCGCCCGGATCGGAGCGGTCCGGCGCCTCCCGCGAGGGGTCGACCAGCGCGATCTGCACGATATCGGCGCGTGCCAGCAGCGGCAGGGTCAGCCGGGTGGCGCGCAGGGCGGTCTGTCTGTGGTCCCAGGCCAGCATGACGCGCCCGTCGAAACGCGGCAGCGCCGCCTGCATCGGCAGGATCAGCAGCGGCGACGGGGTCTCGAGAAGCACCGCCTCAATGATCCGCCGGGCATAATTGTCGATCTGCTCAGGGCCGCGCAGCTGCACCACCAGATCGCTGAAGCGCACCGACCCCGCGACCATCCCGGCCAGCCCGCCGGACAGGCAATAGCGCTGCTCGACGTCCCAGCGGATATCCTCGCGTTCCAGCCGCCGTCGCGCCGCCGCACCGCGTTCCAGGGCCAGGTGCTCGGCCTCTTCGAGCCCGACTGCCAGCGGCATCGCTTCGAGTGCGCTGCCGACCACGCCGGGACTGTCAAAGCCGAGCCCGAGGGCGATGACCTGCAGGTGCGCGTCACAGGCGCGCGCGCAATGCACCGCCGCATCTAGCTGCGCCTCCAGATGCGCCGTATCGGCGAGGATCGTGGTGATGGTTTTAATCGACATCGGACATCTCCCTTGGATGTCCCGATCCTGCCGCTGCAAATCCGCCCTGTCCTTGATCTGCCGCAAATCCGGCGCAGCGGCGGATTGACCGGAATCAAAAGGTTCGAGACAGGTCGCGCAACCGCCGGTTCAATCTCCTGACCGGCGGTAGGATGACGTCCCATGACATAACCCCATCGCAAACGGCTTGGTCGGCAGACCCGAAACGGCGTCAATGACCCATGTCACAGTTTATCGAATATGGCGTTCGGGAAGCGGCCGCCCGATGGCTCAGGCGCTGCGCCTGACCGTTTCAAAGCCCGCGGGAACCGGGAAATACATGATCTGCTCGCGCAGTTCCCGTTCCGTGAGATAGCGTGGACTGTCAGGATATTGCGAGAGGAAACGCTCCGCTTCCTCCTGCAGGCCGTCATTCTCGAATTCTCGGACCAGATCTTCGACATCCCGTCGCATGGCTTATCTCCTCCAATGAGGGTTCCGGGTGAACAGCGTCTTATGACACTAGCCACCAGAGCAGCCAATCGTTCTCATAAACTTAAGGGCGCGCAAAATTTCGGCGACTTCTCGCTGATCGGGAATGTCTGGTTCCGCAGAACGCCCCATTCGGGCCTCTTTGATGCCCCGCCGGGTGCATTTTCCCGGCGAGACTGCAACTTTATGGCGAATGTCGCGCAAGATTATTACGCAGGCGGGATGAACATCCGCTCGCTGCGCCCCTTCTGACGCGAATCGGGGCGCAGATCGCGATAGAGATGCCAGGTGGCGTGACCAAGCAGCGGAAAGATCACGATCAGCCCAATGAGCGCGCTCGTCACGCTAATCACGAAAAACGCCAGCACGATCGTCCCCCAGGCCAGCATCACCGGCAGGTTGGCCCAGACGGTGGCCATGCTGATCCCCAGCGCGCTGAGCGCGTCGGTGCGTTCCTCCAGCAACATTGGCACCGCGATCACGCTGATGGCGAAGCTGAACGCGGCGAAGAGCGCGCCGACGGAGCCGCCGACCAGCAACAGCGCCCAGCCGGTCGGGGTGGTGAACAGGGTCGCGACGATCTCGTCGGAGCCCGGAAACGGCGCGATGCCAAAGAACAGCGCCCAGATCAGCACCGCGGCGCGCATCCAGAGCATGAAGAGCCCGAGCAGCAACACCCCCATGAACAGCGCCGAATAGCCCGACGCGGGACGCACGAAGATCATCGCGAAGAGCCCGCTGCGCTGCCCCTGCTCCAGATGTCGGCTCTTTTCATAAAGCCCGTTGGCGATCAGCGGGCCGATCACCAGGAACCCGGCCAGCGCGGGGAACAGCGCATAATCGAGCTCGAACGCGAAGAGGCTCCAGATCAGCAGCACCGAGATCAGGCACAGCCCGGCACCGTAGATCAGGCTCGGCAGCGGATTGTTCCACAGGTCCGACCAGCCCTGCGCGAGCCAGTCGAAGGCGGTGCGCCATGGCAGGTCGCGGGCCCGGTCGTTCGGCCGGGGCAGCGGCGGGACGACTTCGGGGATGATCCCGGCGGCATGGGGATTGTCGGGCGGCGGCGGGCCGGTACGATCGCTCAGCATGAGGGTTTCGCCGCGCGCAGGGCCGCGGCGCCTTCTGTTGGGGATTGCAGCACGCAATCGGGTTTCGAGGCAAAGGAGACGGCGATCAGATGCGCATTGGCGCCGAAGAACACCAGCAGGAGCAGGGCGGTGCCGCCGAGTGCCAGCAGCCGGGGCCGAGACCAGAAGCGGGGTTGGCTGAGCGTGGTCATTGCCGGTCTTCCTCACGCAGGTCCTGCAGATAGGTGGTGATCAGCTTGAGGTCGGTCTCGCTCAACCGCCCCTCCCAGGCGGGCATCCAGCCCTGCCGCCCGTCCCACAGGGTCTTGAACAGGGCATCCCTGTCGCCGCCGTAGATCCAGAAATCATCGGCAAGATCGGGCGCGCCGAGGTCCATGTTCCCCTCGCCCTTCTCGCCGTGGCAGGACGCGCAATTATCGGCGAATAGCACCGCTCCGGCGCTGACATCGCCCGCCGCCGCGCCCGAAAGCGTCGGCAGATAGGCCACGATGCTGCGGATCTCGTCGCGGCTCAACATCCCGTCGCGTCCGAAGGCGGGCATCTCCGCATAGCGGCTGTCGGGGTGATCGCTGTTGATCCCGACGCGCAGGGTCTCCATCACGATGTCGGGGTCTCCGCCCCAGAGCCAGGCGTCATCGACAAGGCTCGGGAAGCCCGGCCCCCCGGCGGCATCCTGACCGTGGCACCCGGCGCAATTGTCGCCGAAAAGCTGGTTGGCGGTGCTGTTCACCCGGTCCATCAGCAATGGTTCGGCGAGGATTTCCTGCACCGGCAACATGGCGATCTGATCGCTCCAATCGGCGCGTGCCTGCTGCGCGGCGGCGATCTTCTGGGCGACTTCATCGCGTTGATCGAGCCCGAGCAGCCCCTTGGTATAGGTGCTCACCAGCGGCCAGGTCGGCAGCAGCAGCCAGGCGATCAGCGCCCAGACATGGGTGATGATGATGAAGAACCAGACCGCGCGCGGCACCCGCGTGTTGAGCTCCGTGATCCCGTCCCATTCATGCCCGGTGGTCTGATGCCCGGTCAGCGGATCGCGTTCCTTTACCGACATTGCTGCACCTCCTGCTGCTGCGGCGCCGGGCCGTTCTCGTCATCGAGAATGCTCTTTGCCGCCTTGTCGAACCGTCCCCCCAGCGAGGGCCAGAAGGCGTAGATGGTGATCCCGATCGACAGGGCGAGCAGGTAGAAGAGGCCGAAGGACTTGGCCATTTCGACGAAGAATTCATGGGGCATCGGTCACTCCTCTGCCAAAGTGAGCTGTTGCGGCAGGTCGGTAAGCTTGCCGAGGATCTGCAGATAGGCGACGAGCGCGTCCATCTCGGTGACCCGGTCGCGGCGGCCGTCGAAATAGCGCACTGCCGTGTCATCGCCATAGCGCTCGAAGACCCCGTCGGCGCGGACATTGTCGGGCTGCGCCTGCCCCGCCGCATCCTCGGCGGCGGCGGCGATCATCTCGTCGCTGTAGGGCACGCCGACGGCGCGCAGCGCGGCGAGCCGCCCGGGCAGGCTGGCGGTCTCCAGCGGCGTGTCGAGCAGCGCCGCGTAATGCGGCATCACCGATTCCGGCACCAGCGCGCGCGGATCGACCAGGTGACGGACCTGCCAGTCGTCGGAATACTTGTCCCCGAGCCGCGCGAGATCCGGCCCGGTGCGTTTGGAGCCCCAGAGCATCGGGTGGTCATATTGCGATTCCACCGCCAGCGAATAGGGACCGTAGCGTTCGACCTCGTCGCGCAGGGTACGGATCATCTGGCTGTGACAGGCATAGCAGCCCTCGCGGATATAGATGTCCCGTCCCGCCTGTTCGAGCGGCGTGTAAAGACGCATGTCCGGCGCGGCCTCCACCGTCTCGTCGATGGTGAACAGCGGCGCGATCTCGACGATCCCGCCGATCCCGGCGGCGATGATGATCCCGACGGTCAGCGCCATGGAGTGTCGCTCCATCCGGTAATGGCTGCGGGCGTGGAATTCGAAGAGTTTCGAGAAGGGTCTTAATATTGTTCTGAACATGAGGTCATTCCGCGACCGGCACGGCCGGTTCCATGGTTTCGGAGGAGGTCGGATAATCGCGCGCCGGGTTGCGGGCGGGGGCGTGACGGACGGTCATCGCCACGTTCCACAGCCCGATACAGGCGCCGATCAGGAACAGCAGGCCACCGAAGGCGCGCGCGATATAATAGGGATGCATCGCCACGAGACTGTCCACGAAGGAATAGCGCAGGCTCCCGGCCTCGGTGTAGCTGCGCCACATGAGCCCCTGGATGATGCCGCTGTTCCACATCGCGAAGACGTAGATCACGGTCCCTGCCAGCGCGAGCCAGAAGTGCCATTCCACCGCTTTCGGCGAATACATCCCGGCCCGGCGCCACAGCATCGGCACCAGCGCATAGATCGAGCCGAAGGTGATCAGCGCGACCCAGCCCATGGCCCCGGCATGGACATGGCCCACGGTCCAGTCGGTGTAATGCGACAGGCCATTGACCGGGCGGATCGCCATGAAGGAGCCCTCGAAGGTCGACAGGGCATAGAACACCGCCGCCACCATCATGAAACGCAGGGTCGCGTCGTCGCGCACCTTGTGCCAGGCGCCGTTGAGGGTCATCAGCGCATTGCCCGCCGAGGCCCAGCTCGGCACCAGCAGCATCACCGAAAAGGTCATGCCCAGCGTCTGCACCCAATGCGGCAGTGCGGTGTAATGCAGGTGGTGCGACCCGGCCCACATGTAGAAGAACACGATCCCCCAGAAGCTCAGGATCGACAGCCGGTAGGAATAGATCGGCCGTTCCGCGCGTTTGGGCAGGAAGTAATAGAGCATCCCCAGAAAGCCCGAAGTCAGGAAGAAGGCCACCGCGTTATGGCCATACCACCATTGCGTCATCGCATCCTGCACCCCGGAGAAGGCGGAATAGCTCTTGGCACCCGCGAAAGAGGCCGGCACCGCCAGGTTGTTGACGATATGCAGGATCGCCACGACCAGGATGAAGGCCAGGTAATACCAGTTGGCGACATAGATATGCGGCTCGTTGCGCCACGCCAACGTGCGCATGTAGAGCACGAAATAGGTCACCCAGACCACGACCAGCCAGATATCGGCGTACCATTCCGGCTCGGCATATTCCTTGGATTGCGTGACCCCCATCAGATAGCCCGAAGCCGCGACGATGCAGAACAGGTTGAAGCCGAGCAGCACGAACCACGGGCTGATCTGCCCCGGCATCCGCGCCCGGCAGGTGCGCTGCATGACATGAAAGGACGTGGCGATCAGCGCGTTGCCGCCAAAGCCGAAGATCACCCCCGAAGTATGCACCGGGCGCAGCCGCCCGAAGCTCGACCAAGGCGCATCGAAGCGCAGGTCCGGCCAGGCCAGCTGTGCCGCGACCCAGACCCCCATGCCCATGGCGATCACGGCCCAGATCAGCGATATCATGATGCCCACCTTGGTGGGGTCGTCGTAATAGGCGGCGGCGCGATCCTCGACCGGCTCGGCGCTGTAGAACGCATCTGCGACGATGAAGAACAGCACCGCGCAGAAGATCAGCACGATCCAGCCATGCGCGCCGAGCGCATCGCCATGCCCCAGGGCAGCCATCGCCAGCCCGATCAACACGCCGATCCCGGTGATCAGCATGGCGGTGCCGCGTTCGGCACGCGTCAGATTTGACATCATTTCTTGGTCTCCTTGGGGGTCGTCTCTGTGTGTATCTTGTGTCGGTCGGGCAGCGGCGCGTCGTGTTCGTCAAAGAAGATCCGCTCCGCGTCGCCCGAGAGATCCTCGAACTGGCCGTTGCGCAGGCTCCAGCCGAAGGCGACGAGACCGAGCGCGCCCATGGCCAGCGCCACGGGAATGAGAATGGCGAGAATGCTCATGCCACGGCCTTTCGCAGCGGGGCCGCGACAATGCGCTCGCGCCCGGTGCCCTCGCGGTTGAGGCGCAGCGCGTTGCAAATCACCAGGATCGAGGATCCCGACATCGCCAGTGCCGCGAGCAACGGCGTGACCAGACCGGCCACGGCGAGCGGGATGGCGATGCAATTATAGGCCAGCGCCAGGGCGAAATTCTGCCGCACGATCCGTGCCGTGTCGCAGGCGGTGGCATGGGCGGCGGTGACCGCGTCGAGCCCGTCGCGCAGGAAGACGTAATCGGCCGCCGTACGCCCGGCATCCGAGGCGCTCGCGGGGGCCATGGAGACATGCGCCGCCGCCAGCGCCGCCGCGTCGTTGAGCCCGTCGCCGACCATCAGCGCCCGGTGGCCCTGCGCCGCCAGCCCTTCCAGAACGGCGATCTTGTCCGCCGGGGTGGCATCGGCATGGACTTCCTCGATCCCGAGTTGCGCCGCCACGAGCGCAGCCCGCGCCCCGCCGTCGCCCGAGAGCATCGACACCGGGATCTGGGCGAGCTCGAAAGCGTTGACCACATCGCGCGCGCCAAGGCGCAGGGTTTCGGTCAGTTCGAAAGATTGCACGACCCCGCCCGCGCGGGCAAAGACCGGGCTGGCGGCGCCGGAGGGCAGATCGGCGATCTCCGCCACCCAGTCGGCCCGCCCGAGCCGCGCCCGCCGACCTGCGATCATGGCTTCGATGCCCAGCCCCGGCACCTCTTCGGCCTCCTCGACGCGTGGCAGGCGATCTGGCGCGCCGGTATATTCCGCCGCGATGGCGCGCGCCGCGGGATGGGTCGATTGACGCGCCAGCGCCGCCGCGCCGGGATCGATCATGCCGCCGCCGGTCAGCCGCGCGCTCGGCGCGCCACTGGTCAGGGTGCCGGTCTTGTCAAACACCGCCCGGTCGATCTCGGCCAGCCGTTCGAGCCCGCCTCCGTCCTTCATCAGGATGCCCATCCGCATCAGCCGCCCCGCCGCCACCACATGCGCCACCGGCACTGCGAGGGCGAGCGCACAGGGACAGGTGATGATCAGCACCGAGATGGCGATGAAGATCGAATGCTGCCAATCGCCCCCGCTCACGATCATCCAGCCAATGAAGGTGAACAGCGCCAGCAAATGCACCACCGGGGCATAGAGCCGCGCGACCCGGTCGGCGATGCGCACATAGGCGCCTCGCGCGCCTTCTGCCTGCGATTGCATGGCGATCATCCGGGCGAGGAAGGATTCAGCCGCCGGGCAGAGCGCCCGCGCGACGATCGTGCCGGTGAGGTTGAGCGTGCCCGCCTCCAACACGTCGCCCGGACCGGCGGCGACCGGCATCGCCTCGCCGCTGACCAGCGACCGGTCGAGATCGGTGACCCCTTCGAGGATACGCGCATCGACCGGCACCCGCTCCCCGGCCGCGATCAGCAGGGTCGCCCCGGTGTCCACCGCATCGAGCTTGGCAAAGGCGAAGCCGCCGTCCTCCTGGCGCAGCATCGCACCGCGCGGTGACAAGCGTTCGAGCCCGGTGATCGCGCTGCGCGCCCGAGCGCGCATCAGGTGATCGAGATAGCGCCCGATCAACAGGAAGAACAACAGCGTCACCGCCGCGTCGAAGAACACATGCTCACCGCCGCGCATGGTCTCGAACAGGCTCAGCGCCAGCGCCAGCAGCACCGCGATGGCGATCGGCAGGTCCATGTTCATCCGTCCTGCTCCGAGCGCGGCAAGCGCCGAGCGGAAGAACGGCTGCCCGGCATAGGCCGCGACCGGCACCGCGATGAGCGCGGAAATCAGGTGAAACAGATCACGGGTCTGCCCCTCGGCCCCGGACCAGACGCCGACCGACAGCAGCATGATGTTCATCGCGCCAAACCCCGCCACGGCGATGGCGCGCAGCAATTGACGGGAGGTGCGGTCGTTCGCGGCCTCGGCCAGATCGCCGCTCTCAGCCGGGAAAGCGCTGTAGCCTTCGGCCTCCAGCGCCGCGATGATCGCGCCCGGATCGCTTTCGGGACCGGGCAGGACGACGCTGACGCGCTTCAGCGTCAGGTTGGCACGGACCGAGAGCACATCCTTGCGCGCGCCCAGCAGCCATTCGATCTTCGCCACGCAGGCGCCGCAGCGCAGCTCTGGCACCGACAGCACCCAGGTCTCGCCCGGCGTGCCGTCCTGCCCCACGGACGCGGCGAGCCCGGCGCAATCCAGCGCCGCGCCACAACAGGGCATGGGGTGATTTCCGGTGGAGAGCATTGCGGTTCCTGCATTCCTGTTCCCATCGCCCGGGCGGAAGCGATGGCGTCGGAGGCAGATCTGCCACAGCGTGCTGCGCCGGTATTTGATCGAGATCAAGGAATCGCGAATATTCGCGCCATAGGCTGAAATAGCGCGGTGCGCGCGCAGGACCGGGGGCGGTGCCGGTGCAAAAGACAAGCCGACAGGAATCGCGCGCCGCAGCCATGCCGGGCGCCCGAAGGTCTTCGCATCTCAGATGTGCGCAGCCACGGCCGCACGCGGGAGCACCCGCGTCAAGCCGGGCGATTCACCGAGGTGCGGCAGGGGTTCTCAGCCGCCGAAACCGCCGCGCGTGCCGCCGCTGCGTCCGAAACCGCCGCGCGATGCCGCTGTCGCCTTGGTCATCGGCGGCTTGCCGATGGTCGCCGCAGGTTTGGTGAAGTTCGACGCGCCGATCTTCGCCTTCCCGGCATTGCTGGAATAATTGCTGGTACCCGAGGCGTTGGAAAAGCCGCCCTGCCCGTTCTTGTAAAGCGGCTGCGATCCCGCCAGCCCGCCGCGCCCGCCGAGCATGTTGCCGATCAGATAGCCCGCCAGCAGCGGCATGAAAATACTGCCCGAGCCGCCGCCCGCCGCCTCGGCCTCGCTGCCGCAATTGCCCGCCCCATGCTGTTCCTCGCAGACGCTGAGCGCATCATAGCGCGGCGCGCTTTCCACATGCAGGGTCTGTGCCTCGGCAAAGGCCGTGTCGCATTCGCTGGCCGAGACCAGCCCGCCCTGCCCGGCCGCCGCCTTGCAGCTTTCGAGATCCGGGTAGGCCTGTGCCTCAACCTGTTCCTCGCGGCAGCCCGCCAGGGTGAAGGCGGTGGCGCCAAGGATGCTCAGGGCGACGGTTCTGGAACGTTTTCTCATGGGGATGATCCTTTTTCCGGGGTCAATCGCGGATGAAATGGGGTTTGAAACGGGACAGGTCCTGGGTGATGCGCGAGCGATCCTCGCGAATGCCCATGCCGACGCAGCTCTCGCCGACGACCCAGGCGCCGATCACCGGGCGGAACCCGTCGAATTCGGGAAGCGGCGCATAGGCCTGCAGGATCTGCGGATAGCCGCCATACTCGCCGACTGCGGTGCTCTCGCTGGTCTCGCCATTCTCGACAATCGAAATCGCCGCGCCCTCGCGGGAGAACAGCGGCTTGCTGACATGGCCACGCGCCAGCACCGCCTCGGCCCGGCCGAAGGCCTCCGCCACGGGATCCGCCACGCTGCCGCTTCCGGCAAGTGCGGCGCCCACATCGGCCTCGAAGAACGCGGGCAGCAGGTTGGGATGGCCCTCGAACATCTGCCAGAGCACCGGCAGCAGCGCCTTGTTGGAGAGCAGTGCCTTCCAGGCCGGTTCGAGCATCAGGCAATCTGCATTGCGCACGTGATCGGCATATTCGTCGCGCAGCAGGTCCTCCCAGGGGTAGAGCTTGAACAGCGTCGCGATCACCCGGTCCTCGCTGTCGAGAAACTGCCCCTCGGTGCTGAGTGCGATCTGGTCGAGATCGGTGTAATGCGCGCCGAGCCCTGCCTCGCGCGCCGCCCAGCCCATGGCCTCGACCGTCGCGTAATCCTCGACATTGCCCGCCGCGGCGGCGAAATGCAGGTCGCTGTCGGGCATGAAGAGATCGCGGAACCGTTCGATCAGCGCCTCATGGATGCCGTTGAACTGGTCATCCTGCGCGCGCAGCACGCCGGCGGCGATCTGCCCTTCGAGCCAGCCCCATTGGAACGAGGCGCTCTCATAAAGCGAGGTCGGTGTATCGGCGTTGTATTCCAGCAGCTTGGCGGGCGATTTTCCATCATAGGCCAGGTCGAACCGCCCGTAGATCTCCGGATGTTCCCCCTGCCAGCTCTCGGAGACGAGATCCCAATGTTGCTCGGGAATCCCCATCCGCGCCATCAGCGACTCCTCGGCGAGGATCGCCGCCACCGCCTCGCGACACATGCCGTGCAGCTCGGTCGCGGGGTCTTCGATATCCTCCTCGACCTGGCGCAGGCTGAATTGATAGGCCGAGCTTTCGTCCCAATAGGGTTCGCCGTGCATGTCGGCGAAGGTGAAGCCCAGTTCCTCGGCCTCGTCGCGCCAGCCGGGTCTTTCGGGGAGGGAAACTTTTTGCATGTCGGTCATCCTGAAACGGCAGGATATCTTTAGGCGCAATCCGGGCGGGTTACCAGCACGGCGCGATGTGTTCGCCCGGCCGACCCGGCACAGTCCTGCCGCGGACCTGCCGCTTCCGGCGAACGGCCAGCGCCGAAAGCGCCGACAGTGCCATTGATTGACATAGCCGGGCGGCGGGCCAGCTTAGTGACCGATGAAAGAAGGGGGTGAGCGGGCATGACGCTGGCGGACGCAATTCTCGGGGTCATGGGGGTGGTCCTGCTGGTCGGCATCGTCGCCGATTTTCTCCTCACGACCATCGGCGCCTCCTATCATGCGCTGCTGTCGCATCACGTGGCGAATTACACCTGGCGGATCTTCACCGCGATCCTGCCTGATCGTCCCGGCGCGCGGGTCTATATCGGGCCGATCGTGATGACCGGCGTGGCGGCGTTCTGGATCTTCGGCACCTCGCTGGCCTGGGCGATGGTATTCCAGTTCGACGACCGGGCGATCGTGAGAATGGAAACCGGGGCGCCCGCCTCCTGGTGGATGGATCTGGCCTATATCGGCCATCTCCTCTCCACCCTCGGGGGCTCGCTGGGCAAGCCCGGAGACATCGGCTGGTCACTCGCCGCCGTGCTGGTGGCAGTGAACGGCATGGTGATCCTCACGCTCTCGGTGAGCTTCGTGCTCAACACGACGCAGACGGTGGCCGAGGCCCGCGCCTTTCTCGCCACTTCCGAAGCGCTCGAGGACAGGTTCACCCCCCATCACGGCATCGCCGCGCAGCTCGCCAATCTCGTGGCCAATCTGAACGCCGTGCCGCTGGCGCTCTATTATTCCTCCCCCAATGAGAGCCGCCGCGTGCCCGGCGGGCTGACGGCGCTGTTCGAAAAGACGCTCAAGAACGGCGATGCCGCAGCGATACGGGTCCTGCGCCGCCTTCTTGCAGGGCTTCCGCGTTTCGATCCGAAGGAAAGCGAGGACGATGCGGGCTATCTCAAGGATCTTCGACGCTGGTCGAAAGCCTATGAATTTTAGGTCAGTGCCGGAAAACGGCAGCGGGGCTTCCGAAGGCGACGGTGACCTTCCGCCGCGCGGCGGCGATGGCGGATGGCGCGAACCCCCCGGTCACCTCAGATAGCCGATCACAAACAGCAGTGCCACGAGCCAAAGCAGGAACACCGCCACGACAAACGACCAGCGTTCATGCTTTGGTTCATCGGAGCGCTTCTGCTTTTTTTCTTCGTCATCATCATGGCGCATGCAACGCAGGTAATGCGCCGCCACCGGGCGGCAACCATCCGCGGCGGCGAAAAGACAGGGACGCTAGTTGTTCATGATATAGTGAACCACCTGCAGTGCCGCGACCGCCCAAAGCGCGAGCAGGACCACGATAACGGCCCAGAAAGACCAACGACCCTTCCTGGATGCACGCTTCTTGCCATTTTCGAATCTTTGAGAGGACAATAAGTCAGTTCCAACTGCAAGTTCCGAGATAGCCCATGCTATCACAGGCCACGCGAACCGGAACTTATAACAGCTCTCGAGGGCTACAGTTTTAATGTAGATTAAACCGCGAGAAGGAATGAGAGGAAGATCGGCGCGTCGCATCGGATGTCGGCGCGGCTTAGACCCCATGATCGCCGTGTGAGCTGACTGGCTCGGCGGCCTCTCCCGCGGCATTCTCCGTTCGAGGGTTGCGCCAGATAGGCTGGTGCCGAGCCTCAAGAATGGGGGAGAGACCACATGCAGGATAGCACATTCATCGGACTTGATGTCCACAAGGCTACGATTTCCGTCGCCGTCGCGCAAGGTGAGCGCGGGGGCGAAGTGCGCCATTGGGGAACGATCCCAAATCGGCCGGACCACATCAGGAAGTTGGTCGAGAAATTGGCTGTTCACGGATCCCGTTTGTGTTTTTGCTATGAGGCC